>PMNP01000214.1 GCA_003161755.1 Ignavibacteriota bacterium
TATACCTATGTGATCCTGTTGACCGCGCTGAGTGGACGCACGAGTTATCTGGAGGGCATGGATGCGGGAGCGGATGATTTTGTGACAAAACCGTGTGACATCAACGAACTCACTGTTCGCCTTCGCGCTGCAGAGAGAATCCTGGCCTTGCAGACCCATGTGAGCAGGCTGGAAACCCTCCTCCCCATCTGCCCGAAATGCAAGAGGATCCATAACGGAGCGGAAAAGTGGGAAGTCGTTGAAGCATACTTTATGAAGCGCTCGGACGCACATTTCTCACATGGCATTTGCCCCGAGTGCTATGAAAGTCAGATGAAACCGCAGCTGGAACAGATGCGAAAACGTCGGAAATGAACGAACGGGGTCTTATGGAAACCCAAGCGCTGGATCTCGTCAGGGTGAAAATTAGTGGAGACGGATTGCGAGCCTCTGCCTGCATGGGGGCGGGTGTTGAAGAATCCGCCGACAGCTGTGCCATTCGCCAGGCCATCGAACGGGCGGGGATCCGATTTGGTCTTCTCGAACACCAGATTAAAACGTTGGCGATGAGTCCCGGGGAGGAAATCGTCATTGCAGAAGGAAAGCCGGCGGTTTCAGGAAAATCAGGATGGGTGGAACGACTTGTGGCAATCCCCAAGCCCGAAGGTGAATGTGCCGGTGGGATGTCGACACTCCACAAGTTTCTGCTTGTATGGAACGTACATCAGGGAGGAAATGTGGCACGGGTTTATGAACCCGAACCGGGAATCGAGGGAATGAATGTAAGAGGATTGCCGATTATTCCCAGACAGGGGAAGAAGGTGCACGTCAGACTTGGGAAGGGAGTGTATTGGTCGGGGGATACACCCGGGCTCGTTCTGGCGTCATGCGACGGAAACGCCATTGTTGAATCTGACGGTTTGATTGATGTGCAGGAAGTCATCGAGTTGCCCGATGGACTCGACTATACCGTTGGCAATATCGACTTTGTAGGCTCGGTGGATATTCGCGGAGACGTTGCGAGCGATCTTCAAATCAAGGTTGGGAAGAACTGTCGTGTGCATGGCGATGTTGCAGACACTTTTGTCGAAGCGGGTGGCGATGTTATTGTTGACAGAGGTTTTTTGGGCAGAGGCATCGGAAGAATCTGTGCGGGCGGGTCGGTTACAGTACAGCATATTCTCAACCAGTCTATTACTGCGGCCAATAGTGTCCAGATACTCCGGGAGTCGGTAAATGGAACCGTGAGTGCGGGCAAGTCCATCCTTGCCCCGAATGCAGTGGTGACAGGCGGATTCCTGGAAGCTGATGAGCTCATTGAGGTCGGTTCGCTCGGTATTTCCGAGGGATCCCAGGCGAAGGTGAGAGTGGGACGCCGCGGCAAGATCATCGAACGGCTGAATATATTGGACAAGGAGGTTCATCAGAGTGAGAAGACTCTGGCGGAACTCAAGGATGCTGTCTACAAGCTCGTGAGAATGAAGATCGATGTTGGTCAACTCACCCCGGAACGGGAACTCCTTCTTGAACGCCTCCAGGAAGCGCAACGGCAGCTTCCGGCAAAATTGTCGGCTCAGAAGGCTGAGCAAGAAAGGCTGAACGGGGCACTTCGCGCGGTTTCTGAGGCGCGGTTGATCGTTCGCGGGACTATCCATGCAAATGTCTTTTTGGATATTAACGGCGCGCGTAAGATCAATGATACTGCGTTGACAGGGGCGATGTTTGTAGAGCGAAACGGTGCTATAGAAGCGAGCGGAGTATGATCTTTTCACGTTTGTGAGAACGTCATGACTGATGATGCCCGAAAGCTTATTGCGACACTCCTTGCAGATGCCGAGCCCGATAACCGCAGACGGTCGGCAGAAATGCTGGCTACAACGGGTGGCTTGGCCACCGTTGCGGCGTTGGCTGCTGCATTGGAGGATGAAAACAAAGGGGTGCGCGATGCGGCATCGCGGTCGCTCTGTTCCATCGGCGGATCAATGGTGGCGTTTGCCATCGTTGAGCATATCGGAAACAAGAATATCGTCACCCGCAATCTTGCCTCCGAACTTCTCGTAAAACTCGGCAACATCGCTGTTCCACCACTCCTTCCCTATCTTCGCGATCAGGACCGTGACGTCCGGAAGTTCGCGGTGGACATTCTGGGACTCATAGGCAACCCCGCGGCATCCGAAGAGATAGTCCTTTCGCTGGAAGACCCTGACGAAAACGTCGTGGTCTCCTCAGTCGAGGCGCTCGGGAACATTCGGGCGCACGGATCGGTGCAGCCTCTGTTTAACGCCTACGATAGATTTGAGTATACCCGCCCTGCTGTTGTTGAGGCCCTCGGGAAGATTGGTGATCCGGCGTCCGGCGACTTTCTTCTTCTGCGATTTGAAGAGGCCCTTGCCAGTTCAGCCCCCGATCCCGTGCTCCTTTTTGCATTGATTGAAGCGCTCGGCATTGTCGGCAGCGGTCGAACGGCTACGGTTCTCCAGCAGCATGCCGGGGAAGTCAAAGGTCGTCTTCGATCAGCGCTTCTGCATACGCTCCTGCAAATCGCCGATCGCACCGGGATTCGCCACCAGTTTCCGGAAAGCATGCGATCGGGATTCCTGGAGGCATTTCAGGACCCCGACCCGCAGATCCAATTCAGTGCAGCCACAGTGTTAGTCTCCCTGGAGGGAAGTGACATTACAGCTGATCTTGTCCAGGCCCTGGGAAGATCCCCTGAACTTGATGCATACCTGATGCAGTATCTCCCCGCACGAAGCGATGCCTTTGGCGCAGCGGTCCGGTACCTGGAAACTCATCGCTCAACTCCGGCCAGAGTCGTGATTGGGCTGTTAGGTAAACTGGCCTTGGACATGGTGAAGACCGTCATGAGGGGGCCAGTCACCGATGATGTGGAAAAACAGGTGCAGCGCGGATTCATTTTGATTGCCGACCAATGGAACACCGCAGATGAAGAAACACGCGGCATTATTGTGGACGTGCTATTTCGAATCGATGGAGACGGTGCCATCGAGTTCATTGACGCGCGCATGAATGATCCAGATCCATGGTTGCGAATTCATGTCAAAGAGATCATATCGGCAATAGCCGATCCACGAGCTCTTGCGTTTGTTGCCCGGTTTCTTAACGATGACGATGATAATGTGCGCGAAGTAGCATTGGAAACTCTTCAGGCTCGCGGTGTCATCAATGATGCCGCCAGCCTTGAAGTGTGATATGTGCAGAGCAGCGGAGAATGACACCTTGACCTTATCCTCGGTTCCACTGATTGCACGGCCGCTCGGTGGCGTTGCACTGAAAATGTCGGATGTGACATACCGGCTGCTTCGGGAGTTTATCTATCAACAGTGCGGGATCTTCTACCCGGATAACAAGAAGTATCTCCTTGAAGGACGACTCGCAAGACGGCTGCAAGCGCTGAACATTGCCGACTATGAGGGTTATCTGCAAATGCTCCGGTATGGCAGCCACCGTCAGGAAGAAATGCGGTTTCTCTATGATGCCATCACCATCAATGAGACCTATTTCTTCCGCAATGAGCCTCAATTTGAAGCTTTCGAGAATACCCTGATACCTTCCGTTATCAAGTCGCGACCACCCAATGGCAAATTGAGGGTCTGGAGTGCGGCAAGTTCCTCGGGGGAGGAGGCGTATTCCATTGCAATGCTCTTCTTGGAGCGCATCAAGCCAAGGTATCCGGGTCTGAGTCTTGAAGTTGTCGGGACCGATATCAACCAGTCCGTCTTGGAAACAGCACGCCGCGGCGTCTATCGCGATTACTCCGTCAGGAATATGCAGAAATATTATCTCGACAAGTACTTCGTAGAGGAGGATTCGCGTTATCATCTTTCCGAAGACGTTAAGCGTCTTGTGAGGTTCGAGCAAGTGAATTTGTACGACCAAAGTCGCATGAGGAGTATGACGAATTTCGACATTGTCTTTTGCTGCAATGTTCTCATTTACTTTGATTCAGCCTCCAAGGTGCAGGTGGTGTCGAACCTGTATGACGCCCTTCGGCGAGAGGGATTTCTCTTCATTGGTTATGCGGAGTCCCTTCACGGGATTACAACGGCGTTCAAGCTGGTGAATTTTCCCAAAACCGTGGCATACAAGAAGGAGTGATCCTCTATGGAACGAGTTGTCCTCGTAGTCGACGATTCCTCTACCGTGCGAAAGTTCGTCTCAGTCTCCCTCACAACCANNAACGTCTCAGTCTCCCTCACCATGCAGGGATTCAAAGTGGTGACGGCAAGCGACGGCATGGATGCCCTGGAAAAGCTTCCCGCAGGCAAAGTGGACCTTGTCATCACGGATCTGAATATGCCGAACATGGACGGGTTCGAGCTCATCCGCGCTTTGCGTGAAAACGCGTTGTACCGAGACCTCCCGGTTATCATCCTCACGTCATTGAATGATGATCAAAGCAAGAACACGGGCATCAACCTCGGTGTTGCGTCATATCTGTTAAAGCCCTTCAGTCTCGAAAAGATTCAGTATGAAGTGTCAAAGTACTTCAGTTGGACAGAATAAGTTCGGGATCGTTCATTCTGTTTATTGACTTTGGAGCGAACAATGGCTTCACTGAAATTCCTGGTCGTGGATGATTCGTTGACTATGCGAAGGATTGTTCTGAACACGCTCAAATCCCTCGGGTATGACAATGTTATCGAGGCCGGTGACGGAAAAGACGCTATGGCAAAGCTCCTTACAGAAGGGGCCGACTTCCTGGTCACCGACTGGAACATGCCTCAAATGAGCGGACTTGAACTGACTCGATGGGTGCGTGGGAATGAACAGTTTGCCTCCCTTCCGATCTTGATGGTCACTACACGCGGCAACAAGGATGATGTTATTGATGCAATGAAGGCCCGGGTAAACAACTACATCGTCAAACCTTTTACTCCTCAGGGAATGAAGGAGAAGATAGACATGATTCTCAAGAGTGTAATGGCAAAGACCGCGTAGCAGACCATAAGGGACTCATCAAATCGGCACGATCCACAAATGGGAGCGAACCCAGGGTCCCCGCCGATGATGTTGTGAAGTCAAGGCTCCTTCAGGAACATTCATCGCAGAAAACAGGAAACCGACATGGCAGACGAACACAATCATCGAATTCAGGGAGATTCACCCGACCAGTCTGACCCCGGTGACAGCATGCTTACCACGTTTGTCCATTCGCTCACGGGACTTCTCCGCAAGCTGGATGATGTCAAGGTTACAATTGAGGAGAGTTCAGGGAAGATGCCGAAAGTGTCAAGCCAACTCCACAGCGTGACGCAGGCGACAGAGACAGCGACGGTGGAAATACTCAATGTCCTGGATGGTATTTCACAAAGCATGGCCAAGGCGGAGTCAGGTATGGACCGCATCAAGGTCTTTTTGAGAGACCAACCCCCTCACGACGAGATGAATGAGGTCATACGGCAAGTGGTTTCCGCCCTGACCCATACCAAGGAAAGTTCGATGTCGATTGCCATGGCGCTTCAGGTTCAAGACATTACTTCGCAGCAGATTGCAGGCGTTCTGCATATGCTCGAATCGGTTCGCCTCGAATTGACGCATCTTGTGGGGCATTTTAGTGAATCGGAAGTGAGGCCGATGAACGATAGCCATGCGCTGCACTTTGATACCGACGCCAGGTATGTGGCGACAGGGGCACGACAGGAAGAAGCTGATCGAATCATCCAACAGTGGACAGCGGGCAGCAATGGATAATGCTGATTCTTCAACGCCGCCTTTTCCGGCGTTTGATCATGAGATGGCAGAGATTCTTGAGAGCTTTCTCGTTGAAACTCGGGAGATTCTGGAGAAGCTGAGCAAGGACCTCCTGTTGCTTGAAAAGGGGAACTCGGGGTCGGAACTCCTAAACTCCATCTTCCGTGCAGTGCACACCGTGAAGGGGACATCCTCCTTTCTTGGCCTCGACCAGATGACGGAACTCGCCCACAGTTTTGAAGATGTATTGAATAGACTGCGCCGGGGGGAACTGGAAATGACTCCCGGGAAAATGGATGTTATGCTTGCAGCCTTTGACCAGTTGAAGAATCTGCTGATTAAGATCGAGAACCGGGACGGCACACGGGTGGATCTTCAGCAGATCCTTGCCAGACTACAGGAGGTTGCCCGCACAACGCGCAGTGGAGTGGGGGAACCGACGAAAGCCGTGCCGGAGACGACGGGAACACCATCATCATTGCCGCTCGAAACAGCGGTCCCGCAGCCGACTACTGATGGTGCGATATCGGTTCCCGAAACTCTTGAGCAGCGAACAGGCGGGCTGACAGTTCAGAAGGAGGCCGCGGAGTCGACCATACGAGTGGAGGTTACTCGTCTTGACAGTCTGATGAACCTCGTTGGCGAATTGGTGCTCGGACGGAACCGGCTTACGCAGATCTCTTCTCAGTTGGCGCAGGAACACGAGGGTCTTTCACTATCCCGGGTGCTGGCAGATACGAGCGCGCAGATCGATTTCATCACCACTGAACTGCAGATGGCGGTAATGAAGACCCGGATGGTGCCGATCGCCAAGGTGTTCAATAAGATGCCGAGACTGATCCGGGATCTTTGTCGCGAAACAGGGAAAGAGATCGAACTGCAATTGGATGGTGAGGAAACTGAGCTCGATAAGTCCATCATCGATGAGTTGAATGATCCGCTGATTCACATCATACGAAATGCGGCCGACCACGGGATTGAAAGTCAGAAAGACCGTATTGCGGCAGGCAAATCTGCGCTGGGGGTGGTACGGGTTGTGGCGGTGCATGAAGGGAACAATATTGTCGTTTCCATCAAGGACGACGGCCGTGGGATGGATCCTGAAAAGCTCAAGGCCAAGGCGCAGGAGAAGGGACTTATCACGGCCGTCCAGGCAAAGGAAATGTCACCCCGAGAAGCCTTAAACCTGGTCTTCGTCCCCGGTTTCAGCACTGCAACCGTGGTGACGAACATCTCCGGTCGCGGTGTCGGAATGGATGTTGTCAGGACCAACATCTCGAAACTCAAGGGCATCGTCGAGATAGAATCGGAAAAAGGCGTTGGGACGACGTTCATCATAAAGCTGCCGTTGACATTGGCGATTATCCAGGCTCTTCTTGTTAAAGCGGTGGGAGAGATATTCTGCATTCCCCTCAATTCTGTCCTTGAAGTGGTTCGGGTATGCGTCGATGAAATAAGCACCATCAACGGAAAAGAGGTGGTCCGATTGAGGAATTCAATCCTCCCCATAGTGCGCATTGCCTCACTCCTCGGCGCGCGCGACAACGGCAAGATGGCGGAATGGACATACATCGTCGTTGTGGGTTTGGCGGAACAGAGGTTGGGAGTGGTGGTTGATTCAATGCTCGGGCAGAAAGAAGTCGTGATAAAATCCCTCGGCAATTACCTTGGAAAAGTCATGGGAATTGCCGGTTCAACAATCCTCGGCGATGGACAAGTAATCATGATCGTCGACGTCGCCGAAATGATGAAAGTCCACGTCACACAACTGTGATATTCGGTGAATTGCGAGGATGAGTGCCAGTGACGCGTCCCGTTTCTGTGATCGTTGTGGATGATTCAGCATTCATGAGAAAGTCGCTCTCGATGATGCTGGAGTCTGACCCACAGATTAAAGTCATTGCAACTGNNACGATGGATATTGAGATGCCTGTGATGGACGGCCTTACTGCTCTTGGCATCATTATGAAGGAAATGCCGCTGCCGGTTCTCATGGTGAGTTCCTTGACCACCGATGGGGCCAAAGCGACGCTGGACGCTCTGGCACTGGGTGCGGTCGATTTCATTCCCAAAGAGTTGTCATATGTTTCCCTGGATATTGTGAAGATTAAGGAAGAGCTGATAAGCAAGGTAAAGCAGATCGTGGCGAGCACGTCTCTGAGCTACAGGCTCAAGCGCATCAGGGATAGGGCGGCCCATGAATCATCTGCCCACCCTTCCCCTCGGATTCACGCTGCGAAGAAGGGCGTGGTTCCCCGGAAGGATCTGCGTGCAGCGGTGATTGCAGTATCAACCGGCGGACCTCTCGCACTGATGAAACTCATTCCAAATCTGCCGGCAAACTTCCCTGTCGGCATTGCCGTTGTGCAGCATATGCCTCCCAAATTCACCCAGTCGATGGCCGAACGTTTGAATGCCATGAGCCAACTTTCTNNGGGCGGCCATCACATGACCTTCAACGTCAACGGAAATGGTGTTACCGCACACATCGGCTTGAATCCTTCAACAACGTTGTACCGTCCTTGTGCCGACATTATGATCAATTCTGTTGTCGAAGCCATACGTGGTCCTATCCTCGGTGTGGTGATGACGGGGATGGGAAAGGATGGTCTTGAGGGTGCGCGTGCCCTCAAACGTATGGGCGGATTAGTCGTTGCGCAGGATGAGGAATCATGTGTCGTCTACGGTATGCCAAAGGCTGTTGTGGATGACGGGTTGGCAGATTATGTTTCCTCACTTGATGACCTTCCAATGCTGCTGCAAGAGATTACTCAGGGGTGAGATATGGCGAAAACTTCGGGTGGACAATTTATCGATCTTGCAGAATACAGACAGGTGTCAGGCCCTGGCAAACCTAGGGGAAACATCATCAAGTCTGCTCAGATCTCCTTTCGTGGTGTGCAACAAATCGGCGCTCCCTCCGAACGGTCTGATGACCCCATTGTGATGCTGGAGAAGGATGGTGACAGAATAGTCAAGGCGGAATTTGTTTGCAAATGTGGCCGTTCTGCTTCTGTCCAGTTCGAATATGAACAGGAATAGTCATCATCTGAACCNNCTGAACCATATTAGCCACCACTCCCTTCGCTGTGTCGTTCCCCTTTTGTAGAATCCCACCCTGTGTTCTACCAAATGTTGGCACCACGATTGCAGATATACCTTTCAACAGACCTCCGTGTCGGCTCTGAATTCCTCGAAGACGTCCGTCAGTTCTCTTCGCAGGAATCGAACGAGAACCAAGGTCTTTTAACGAGGGAAGAGGAAGCTTCTGTTGGGACTCGATTGGAGATCATACTGGAGAAGGCCATGAATCCATACAAGCAACCAACAAGGCGTGGCGCCAGGAAGATTGCGCTCGCTGCAGGAATTCTTGTAGCGCTGGCTGCTGCTGTAACGGTCGCCATTCGCAGCCAAGGACGAAGACGGCTTCGCAACAAAGATGCAGAGAACGAGGAGATGCTGGGTATCTGACACTGATGGCCGGGACACGGAAGTTTCCAGCCTCACAATTCACCGCACGGACGCCTGTTGTACTGAATGTTGGCGCGACATTCTCGCCGCGGGTCACTCATGAAGTCCTTCGATAGCTCTGTTATTCCAACGCTCGGCACCGCATTGGATGCTTATGCGTTACGGCAGAAGGCCATCGCATCCAACATCGCCAATGTCGGGTCAGCGGGATATGTCACGAAACATGTCCGCTTTGAGGAAGAACTTGCGAATGCGGGTCAGGATGCATCGTCCGGCATCGCGGTGATGAGGACTAATGAGCGACACCTCTCACTTACGCCGTCACCCGCCAACCCTTCCATTGAGGAATCACCAGAAGGCCAGCAGTCCAGCGGTGTCAACGACGTCGATATCGACCAGGAGATGGCCGATCTGGCAAAGAACCAGATTCGATTCAAATTCTCCTCCAGGCTTATCAGCGAAGCGTTCAAGCTCCTTCAAAACAGTATCAAAGGCTCGGTATGAAACTCGACAGCATCTTTGGGGGCTTCAATATCAGCGCGGCGGGACTAAGTGCGCAACGGAAGAAAATGAATTCCATAGCGTCAAACCTGGCCAACGCCGAAACGACAAAAACGTCGGAAGGGAAGCCATATCAACGAAAGGTGGTCACTTTCAAGGCAAAAGCGGCACATGTGTTTTCCACTGTGCTCCAGCAGAATGGCATGAAAATGACGACAACTCAGCCCGGCCATCTTTCAGGTGAAGATCTTGCGATGACGCAGGACGAAGTGGTGCCTGCGGGCATCGACGCCGTCGAAACAGACGACCCTGCACAAGCACAAATGGTGTATGACCCGGGAAATCCGGATGCCAATCCACAAGGGTATGTCGCCACTCCCAACGTCAATGTCGTGACGGAAATGGTCAACATGATCACGACATCCCGTGCATTTGAAGCAAATACCATGGCAATCAACGCTGCCAAAACGATGGCCAAAGACTCGTTGGAGATTTGACGATGGACGTCTCAAATATCGTGAAACTGTCAACTGAAGGAACCCGGCTCCAGCAGTCACCTGGTGCCAGAAACAAGGAAGTCCTGGAGAATCTCCAACAGCTCCCCAAAGAATTGGACGGAAAGTCGACACAAACCGATCCTGTCACACCTGAGGAACGGCAATTCTTTGCGAAGCTCTTTCCTGGATCTCCAATGGATGCTCCGGCTCTGGTGACGTATTCTCCGGCTGGATTGCGATCGGCGGGAGTCCATGGGACGGTGATCGATAGAAAGGGATAAGTGATGAAGATCAATCAGGCATTGGCGTCTGTGCCAGGGAATGTAGGTCTGGAACAAACGTCTGCTGCCGAGAAATCGGCGCGGAACGCAACCACCTCATTTGGAGAAACACTTTCANNCCCATAGGCGACGTTAATAGTCTGCAACAGGAGGCGGGCAAAGCGGTGAACCAGATGGTTGTCGGGCAAGACGTCGATCTTCATGACGTTATGATTGCCGTCGAAAAGGCAAAAACGAGTTTTGACCTTTTAATGGAAGTGCGGAACAAGACCATTGATGCGTATCGTGAACTGATGAGGATACAAATCTAAGCCATGCCTGACGCATCACGCCAGATGTCACAGCAATTGTCGTCGCTCTCGCGCCGGCTTTCTCTCAGTCAGAAATTGACCCTGGGAGTAGTCGCGGTCGGCGTGATTGCCGCAATCTTCGCCCTCGTTTCGTTCGTTAACAAGCCGAGTTACGCGACTCTTTTCAGTAACCTCAGTGAACAGGATGCCTCCAAGATCGTCGACAAGCTGAAAGAAAAATCCGTTCCCTACACCCTTGAAGACGGCGGCAAGAGCATTCTGATTCCCAAGCAACAGATCTACGACATGCGGCTTGCCCTGGCCGGGGAAGGACTGCCGCAATCAAGCATTATTGGCTACGAAATATTTGATCGGACAAATCTCGGAGTATCCGACCTTGTCCAGAAGATCAACTATCGGCGAGCCCTTGAGGGGGAACTTGCGAGAACGATTCTCCAGATCGATGAAGTGGAGGCCGCCCGTGTGCACATTGTTGTTCCCGAAAAGGCCCTTTTCAAGGAAGATGAAAAACCCTCCACAGCTTCTGTCATACTGAAATTGAAATCCGGGAGACCGATGAAGGCCGATGCCGTTCGCGGGATATCCCACCTTATTGCCAGCAGTGTGGAAGGGATGGATGCCAGCAATGTGACCATCCTCGATTCGCGCGGTGTCATGCTTTCGGAAAACAAGCCGAATTCCCTCACGGCAGTGACCTCCACGCAATACGACCTGCAGCAACGCGTTGAAAACTACCTGGCTCAAAAAGCCCAAGTGCTCCTTGAAAACGTCGTCGGCCAGGGTAATGCCTTGGTGCAGGTATCGGCAGATCTTGATTTCCGCCAGGTTGACCGGACGCTCGAACAATATGACCCGGAAAACACCGCGATCAGAAGTGAACAGATCCAGGAGGAAAAGATGCCCCGGTCTGATTCAACTTCCGGCGGCTCCCGCACAAATTCCCTGACGAACTACGAAGTCAACAAGACGGTAGAACATATCGTCGAAAACGTCGGCAATATCAAACGCCTGTCCATCGCTGCGGTGGTGAACNNCGCCACGGCAGCCTGATGAAATGGCAAAACTGACGGAACTCGTAAAGAAAAGCGTGGGATTTAGTGCGCTGCGCAACGACGAGGTGTCTGTAACCAACCTCTCATTTGGTACCAACAGTCCTGAACAGGATTTCCTCTACAAGCAAAGCCCTGTGACCGACTGGTATGGCTGGGGTTGGAAAGTGCTTATCCTCGCAGCAATGGCCGGCGGTGTGATGATCATTCGGTCGTTGTTGAACCGCATGCGAGTGCAAATCCCTTCATTGCCGATATCTCCGGGGTTCGCCGTCCAGGCAGCAACTGCTGCCCTCCGCACAAACNNATGAGGAGATATCAGAAGAGGTCCTCCTTCGCTCGGAGCGGAGGAAGAAGGTCACCGAATACGTCAGGGAAAAACCATCAGACACTTCCAGACTTCTCAAAGTATGGTTGGCGGAGGAGTAACGTCACATGGCTGAACAACATGATGCTCCGGTTGTCGACCGTCTCCCCCCCCGCCAAAAAGCCGCATTGCTCATGCTCTCGCTGNNCAGCGACGCAGGTCATGCGCGAACTCACACAAGACGACATTGAGAACCTCACGGTCGAGATTTCAAATGTGAAAGGCGTCCCCTCAGCACTGGTCGATAAGGTCATCGAAGAATTCCACCAGATGATCATGGCGGAAGAATACATCGTCCAGGGAGGGATCGATTACGCCCAGCGTTTGCTTGAGAGCTCCCTCGGGTTCAGCAAAGCGACTGACATCATGGAAAAGGTGAAGACTNNCCTTTGGGATGTTGAAAAAAGCCGACGGTCAGCAATTAGCGAGTTTCCTGCAGAAAGAACATCCCCAGACAGTTGCACTCATTTTGTCAAACCTCTCACCTGACCAGGCTGCCCAAGTTCTCACCGAATTTGATGACGAACTGCGGCAGAACGTGAGTTACAGGATGGCAACCCTCGGGAAAGTCTCACCACAACTGCTGGCGGAGGTTGAGGATGTTGTGGAGGAAATAGCGAAGACGGAGATCAGCCAAAGCATGAGCTCCATGGGTGGAACAAAATCCATGGCCGGCGTGCTGAATAAGTGCAACACGGCGACCGCTAAGCTTATTCTCGAAAATATTGAACAGCATGACCCCCAGCTGGCGGGAGAGATCAAGAGGCTCATGTTCCTGTTCGAAGATCTGATGTTCATCGATGATCGCGGGATTCAGCGCATTCTTCGTGAGGTCGATAAGAAAGAACTGGCCTTGTCGCTCAAGGTGGTGGACGAAAAGCTCAAGCAGAAGATATTCCAGAACATGTCTGAACGGGCCCGGGAGCTTCTTCAGGAGGAACTACAGTACATGGGGCCTGTACGGCTCAAAGAGGTGGAGTCGGCCCAGACACGCATTGTGGAGGTCGTCAAGCAGCTGGAAGACCAGGGAGAAATTGCCATTGCCGGTCGTGGCGGAACGGAGGAAGTATTTGTCTGAGATAGTCAAACTCCGGGGACGAGTCAGTTCTGTCCGTGTTGGATGTGCGACCACGCATCATGTGTTTCCGCAGCTTGATCCTGCTGGTGCCGGGAAATCTGCGGGTCAATACGCCGCACCGCCGGCCGGATACAATGGACACTCGGGCGCCGATCTGGATGCGGTGTTGATGTCCGAATACGAGCGTGGGAGGGTCAACGGGATCAGGGAAGCCGAAAACTCAAGTGTCGAAGAGATGACAAAACGCACGCTGGAAGAAACGCAAAAAGTTCAAGCAGTTCTTGCGTCGTTGCACAAACAACTGGATATGGTCCTTGCCCGAGTTGAGCGTGAAGCGTATCGATTCGCTGTTGCTGTCGCTGGAAGAATCGTCAAACGTGAGGTCACGCTTGACGATGAGGTGGTGGTGCGTCAGATTCAGGAGGCATTGCGTCGGGTGGCGGGAATTGAAAGCGTCAAAGTGAAACTGAATCCGCATGATGAGGCACTCGTGAGACAACATCGCGACATGCTGACAGCAGGGTCAGAATCAGTCCGGGAACTGGTGATCGAAACGGACGACAAGATCGAGCCNNCCATGGAATATTCAATGACAGCGGAAATAGTCGAACCGGCCGAAGAGTCAACTTCGTTTCGCTCTCACCTGACCCGGCTTCACCAGGTGGATCTGCTGAAGGTGAACGGCAAAGTCAAGCAAGTCATTGGTCTCGTCATTGAGTCGATTGGACCCAATTGCTCACTGGGGGATGTGTGTGTGATCAAGTCAAAGGATGGAGAGGACGCCTGCATGTCGGAAGTGGTGGGCTTCCGCGACAACAGGGTCCTCTCCATGATCCTCGGTGATGCGACAAGGGTTGGACCGGNNCTTCTCGGCCGGGTGATCGATGGTCTGGGAAGGCCCTTGGATCGCCTTGGGCCAATAGTAACCCAGGAAATCCGTTCAATTTACAATGCCCCGCCGAATCCACTCGAACGTAAACGGATTAACCAGCCGATGGGAACAGGAATTCGCTCAATTGATGCCCTGCTCACCTGTGGCAAAGGACAACGCATAGGCATATTTGCAGGAAGCGGAGTGGGGAAAAGCGTAATGTTGGGAATGATCGCACGTAACACCGCGGCTGATGTTAATGTCATCGCCCTGGTTGGAGAACGCGGCCGCGAAGTGGCGGAGTTTATAGATTCGGAACTTGGCCCCGATGGCTTGGCGCGATCGGTTGTTGTTGTGGCGACAAGCGATCAGGCGCCTCTCATCAGGTTGAAAGCCGCATTTATGGCCACCTCCATTGCGGAATACTTTCGCGACAGGGGAAAAGATGTGATGCTGATGATGGATTCGGTGACCCGGTTTGCCATGGCGCAGCGGGAGGTCGGACTTGCCATCGGCGAACCGCCGACCACGAAAGGGTACACCCCGTCAGTATTCGCAATGTTGCCCAAGCTCCTCGAGCGGGCAGGGAATAGCAAGCACGGCAGCATCACTGGCCTCTATACCGTGCTTGTCGAAGGGGACGATATGACCGAGCCGGTGGCAGATGCCGTACGATCGATTCTCGACGGCCATATTGTCCTGTCGCGGCGACTTGCATCATCGGGCCATTATCCGGCAATCGATGTCCTTGACAGTGTCAGCCGGGTATTGTCCTCCATCACCAGCGACACTCACCGCAGGGCGGTGCATCGACTGCTGGACATGATGGCAACATATCGCGAAGCGGAAGACCTCATCAATATTGGGGCATATGTACGAGGGTCAAACCCCCGCATTGACGAGTCCCTGAAACACTGGGAAGAAATCCGAAACTTCCTCCGACAGCCGTCGGATGAGTCTGCCGACTTTGAGGACAGCATTGAACGACTAATTTCGATGATGACGATTCACTGATCATGAATGGGAGAATTGGTATGAACGTTGGGAGCACCGGGCTGACAACAGTCCTGAAAGTCAAGGAATTTCAGGAACGAAGTGCGCAACGTGAGCTTGCAGCAATCAAGGTCAATCGAGCGAATGAAGAACAAACCCTCGATAAGCTTGAAGAGTCGAGGACCAATGCAATGGATGATGAGGGCGATGTCACACGTATCAAGGCTGCTGACCTCCAAACCAGTCATGCGTTTATCGACAGTCTGGGAAGGCAGATAAGCCAGCAGGAGGATCGAGTGGATGCCATAAAGCAACAGGAAGATCAGAAGCGTGACGAACTCGTGGAAAAATCAAAATCACGCCAAATCGTTGAAAAGCTGGACGCTCGTAAACAGGAAGAAGCCGGGAAGGAGTCGGAGCGAAAATCACAACGGGTGATGGATGTCCTGGCACAACGCATGAAGATGGGATTTTAACTATGAAGAATATCCTTCCTTACATCCTGGTGGTGGTTGCGGCGTTTGTGCTGTCGGGCGTTATTGTTGTCGGAGCGTTGCTGCTTCGACCTGATTTGCTCCGTGGAGGCAGCGTGCCGGCATCACTGCCGGATTCCACTGCGGCAAGGAAACCCGCTATCCAGATCCGCGAGTTTGCAGGCCCTCCTCTCGATCAATTGAGACCGCCTCAAACAAACACTGAGGCAGCCCCTTCATCTGAAGTTGCCCAGGCAGTGCCTGAAATTCCTCCGGACAAGCAGGTAAAAAGCAATCCGCCGTCTGTGCTGAAGACCGAAAGCGAAGCTCCAGTTGCTCTTGCTGCTTTAGCCCAGCCGGTAACCCCGGACACAGCAAAGATCAAGGATCAAAAAGCAAAAGCCAAGGTCCTTGAAGCAATGCCGCCGGAGAATGCTGCAAAGATCCTGGCCAACTTGTCCGATGATGAATCACGCGAACTCTTAAAGTATGTCAAAACTCGTCAGGCGGCGAAGATCCTCGCCGCAATTCAGCCGGAACGTGCATCACGACTCCTGAGGTAAACGATGAATCATCAAGCTCTTTCAACACCATCCTCCCTAGTCTCGACCGCCATTGCAGGACTCTTGCGGATCGTGGGCGTCGATAATGGCAAAGAACCTGGCAATTTTCAAGCAGTGCTCGGTGAGGCGATGTCTTCAAGCCATGACAACATTCAGACGGGAGAGAAGGGAAAGAGGAAGGATTCTCTTGCGACCGCCACGGGGAATTCGGAGAAATCTGCAAAACAGGATGTCCCGCGGAAGAGCGGTGCCAACGATCAGGATCTCGTCCCACAGTCAATACTCGTCCGCCCTGATCTGACTGCGCTCCTCATGAAACGAAACATCGGGGAATTGCCCTCAGAACTTGCTGTCCAAACAGGCGCTATACCGGCTGAACTCGTGGAGGGCGGGCACGATCTGTCGGTTCCATCCGCTCAACAGACGCAACTCTTGGATCCAGGAGTGCTACAAACGGCAAAATCCTCTGGTAAGAACGTTCAGGATCCGGCAATTCAGCAGATCGTTAAGTTGCTCACGCCTGTCGATGAACCATCAGCAGAGCCTGCAGCCTCGCGGCGCATGGTACCCATCGGCGCAGCCACCGTAAAGCCAACAAATGTTGTTTCCGGAGAGTCGACTGTTGTCACACTTGCCGATTTCTTCTCAGAGCTTCGAAGCGCATTAATTGCTGAGCTGCCGAAAGACAACAAGGCTGTGATCTCCGTGGCTCGCAACGTTTCTGCTGCGACCATATCAGTCAAGACTACGGACGCCAGCCGGGTGTCTCCAGCTAACTCCACATTCGCAATAAATGAACAAAAGACTGATACGCCTGATGTGGCAGGTGGCTCTGCGGTAGCTAAGAACGCCGCATCGACCGCAACAGGCGTGCTTGATGATTCAATGGAACAAAAGCCCCTGGATGCCCGCTTTATTACCCCAACAGGAGCACTTGATCCCAATCGAGCGACTCAGCTTCATGCCGTAAGCCTGAATGACTTCCTGAAAGGGATCGAGACTGCTCCTCCTTTCGGTCAGTCCTCGCAGACATTCGACAAAACGGTGCCACAGGCTAGTTCGTCACGAATGGAAATGACAACAAAGCTGGAACCACAAGACACTTCTTCCTCAATTTCCGATCTACTCGACAAGAAGCAACACGCGGAGGAAGAACACTCAGGAGGTAACTTGTCCTCATTGCCAGTGGTCATCCGCGAGACTACGGCAACAGCCGCAAAGAACTCACGAGTTCTTTCTGGCACTCCCGAGATCATACATGTGGGGTCTACGAATAGTCCATTGGACGTCATAGCAGTTCATGAGGACCCGCAGAGGGACAATTCCATTTTGCAAATAAAATCGATCATTGACGCGATTGCCGCAGGAAAAAACAATGGTGCAATGGACAAGTCACGATCGCACGAAGTGCAGGCTGAGCAAGTGTTGTCTCAAAAGGCACTCACTATGGATACCTCCCCTAGAGGAGACGAGAAGGGGTTGAAGACGACGGGGATAGGGGGTCATGATCTGCGGAGGATGGAGGATGTTGCTGAAAGNNGACGAATGCCGGCCATGATTCGCACCCGGATCCCGAACCCGCTCGTGAGATATCATCAGGACCACGCACTCCAATGCTGTCAAAGGAGAAGGTTCCAGACGGAAAAGGGATTGAGGGAGCCGCTGCGCAATCCACCAAGGCAGAGATTCGATCGGTTTCTGCGGTGGCAGATGACCATGTGGAGAACGCCCATCCACGCGCCTCATCTGGAGGAGAAACGCCGCAGTCAGGCGTCCAAACGGTCGTCCGTCCCAATGGGCCTGCTGAGACTGGAGATGCGCTTCACGGCACAAAGATGCCTTCGCCGGCAATCTCCGCCATGCCCCAGCCTTCCGATCGCATTCAGGAATCCCTACAGGCACATACATCGCCTATTCTCACCCCGGAGACATCGAAAGACGTGTTGGACCAAGTGCTCAAGGAGGTGACGTTGCACGCAGCAGAATCCAGCAATGAAATACGTGTAGTACTCAAACCGGAAAGCCTTGGACAGGTTGTGCTTGAAGTCAAGATGGAAGAGAATCATGTTGAAGCCAAGATTGATGTATCGCAGCCCGCTGTGAAGGCGGTCATCGAGGCGCATCTCCCGGAACTGCGACAGGCATTGCAAGATCGAGGGATAACGCTGCAGCATATCGAAGTAATGGCCATGGGTCAGGAGCAACTTGCAGATAGTGGGAACAATGGCCGGAAGGGGCTAGGCAGACAAAAGGGGGAGCGCCGTCAGGAAAGTCTTGATGCCGTCGACCAATTGCCCTCAGAACGAAAGATGGGCTACAACACAATGGAATACATCATGTGATTCCATAAAGGAGATTGAGCAATGTCTACGTCCATTCAATCCGTCGGGGCACAAACTCAGGATCCATCGGCGGCCACAACGCCGGTTGGTCAATTGGGAAAAAATGACTTCCTGAACCTGCTTGTCACACAGCTTCGCAATCAAGATCCGCTGAATCCGATGAGTGGGACGGAATTCGCGTCGCAGCTTGCACAATTCAGTTCGGTTGAGCAATTGTCGAACATCAACACCAACCTTGAGCAAAGTCTCCAAAGCTCACAGCTTCTTTCACAGGCGATAGGTAACTCCCTTGCTGCGTCTCTTGTGGGCAAGGAGATAAAGGCGACGGGAAGTGCGCTGCAATACTCTGGCTCGGGAAGCGCTCAAATGGGTTATACGCTGACGACTGGGGCAAATACTGCAAGTGTCTCAGTGTACGATCAATCGGGGGCTTGTGTCCGAACCATGAGTGGCGGGACCGATGCAGGAGACAACACGCTGACCTGGGATGGGAAGAACGACGCGGGGCAGCAACTCGGCGCAGGGAAGTACACATTCAAGGTAAATGCGCTGGATGCACGTGGCTCACAGATTACTGCGTCGCCGTTTGTGTATGGGACAATTAGCGCTGTGCGATACAAGAGCGACGGCACATATTTTGTCATCGATGGTGTAGAGGTTCCGTTGTCAGATGTGCTTGAAGTTCTTAAAGGTTAAATCACAGCCATTTCTCAAAATGAAAGGAGGAGGCACGAATACCCATGGCAGACACCATAGTCAACGGCGTCAAGGTTCCCTTCATTCCCGCACAGGGCGTGGAGGGACTGCGAGAGCGCCAGCCCTTTCCCCTGCCGGAAGACCGGGCGTTCGACAAGGTGCTGCAGCAAGAGCTACAACAGCTCAAATTCTCGAAACACGCCCAAGAGCGCCTGGAAGAGAGGAATATTTCTCTTAGTGAGGGGGATATTTCCCAGTTGCAGCACGCGGTTGCTCGAGCGGAGGAAAAGGGGTCTCAGGATTCGCTTGTGCTCCTGCGGGATCTTGCATTTGTTGTCAGCGTAAAGAACCACACTGTGGTGACTGCTGTGGATGCGGAGCATCTGAAGGACAATGTGTTCACCAATATCGACAGTGCGGTGATAGCAGCAAAGTAGTATCATTGGGGCCGGTCCCACGCGCCCAAAGCGGGCGCAACAAGGAGGCCCCTCCGTCCAAGCCGCTCGACAGAGGCTTGATTGTTGTCCAATACTCATCCTTACGGAGGGAAATACCATGTCATTTCTTCGATCGTTGTTTTCCGGAGTTTCCGGTCTGCAAAACCATCAAACAATGATGGACGTGATCGGAAACAATATCGCAAACATCAATACTATCGGGTTCAAAGCCGGCCGGGCAACCTTCAGCGAGCTTTATGCCCAGACCCTTCAAGGCGGCACCCAATCGGTGGGCTCCAATGGTGGTATCAATCCGATTCAAGTCGGTCTGGGGATGAAGACCAGCTCAATCGACAACCTCTTCACTCAGGGAAACATTGAAACAACCGGACAAAACACAGACCTTGCCATTCAAGGCCAGGCATTCTTCATCGTGAAAAAAGACGGAAAGGATGTTTACACGCGTGCTGGCGGATTCAGTCTCGATGGCAGCGGTCGTCTGGTGAATCCCGGCGACGGCTCGATTGTCCAGGGGAAACTTGCCGACAATTTGGGGAACATACCGTCCGGCACACAGTTGTCAGATTTGACTATTCCTCTCGATCAGAAATCTCCTGCGCATGCGACGACGACAGTAAAATTCGCTGGCAACCTTGATTCGTCAGCGGCGGTTGGGACAGTTGTGAACTCCTCAGTTTCTGTTTTTGACGCAATGGGCAATCAGCATACGGTGACTTTGACATTTACGAATACCGGGACGAATGCCTGGTCATGGTCGGCGGCAGTTCCGCTTCCAGCGACCACTGCATCAGCAGGGACGGTGACGTTTGACGGCACCGGAGCGTTAAACACGCTGACTGGCAGCCCTCTCACTGTCACCACCAACAATGGCTCACCGAATCTGAGCGTCGTCCTTGACATGGGAACGCCGGGAGTTTTCTCCGGGTTGACACAGTCGAAAGGTGATTCGACCGTCACTCCGCGTGAACAGGATGGCTACGGGTCCGGTACGTTGAATGGAATCTCCATCGATGCAGGGGGAAGGATCAACGGCACGTTCTCCAACGGGACCGTGATGACTCTGGGGCAAATCATGCTCGCAGAGTTCAACAATCCGTCTGGTCTTCTGAAAAGTGGCGACAATTCCTGGGATGTGTCTGGGAATTCAGGAACCCCCGCCATTGTCTCACCAGGGAATGAGTCAAAAATCGTCTCCGGGGCGCTCGAACAATCCAACGTCGATCTCTCCAATGAGTTTACGCAAATGATTACGGCTCAACGCGGTTTTCAGGCAAATGCCCGCGTAATCACAACAAGCGATGAATTCCTCCAGGAGATAGTGAATCTGAAAAGATAGTTGATTGACACTGCTGGGGCGGACTGAACCGCCCCAGCTAATGTATCTTCCAACAATTCCGATAATAGTACAGAGAGTCCCATGATTGAGCTCACGAGACTTCAGGGACAAAAGGTAGTAGTGAATGTCGACCTTATTGAATTCCTTGAGGAAACACCTGACACGCTGATTACGACGACAACGGGAAAAAAAATCATGGTGAAGGAGTCTGTGCGCGAAGTAGTGCACAAGGCAGTTGAACACAAGCGGCGATGTCTACAGACCCTTCGCAAGCGATATCATAAGTCTTGACTTGGGTATTCCGCTCCTCGCTCACCACGTGGCTGATAATAACCACCACTCCTGTCGTTCACTGCATTCCGCTGTTGTAACGCGTTGATTTATCCTCCGCTCAACCTCCTTTCAACAATACATCGGCCTATGAAGGTGGCACACGGTTTGAACCTTGTGCTTTCTGGAACATCATAGGTCTGATGCGATGGCAAAAGAAATCCCACCCCCTGAAGAAAAAAAGGCTGCCCCTGAACCGGTGGCAAAGAAGGGTGTCCCCCTGAAGAAACTCCTGATAATAGGGGTTCCCGTGTTCTTGGTGCAACTTGCCGTATTGTTTTTTGTCGCGTCAAAATACCTCTCCGGTGCACCCAGCACGGCGTCGGCTGCAACCACTGAAGCAGGATCGCATCACGACAATCCCGAAGCGGAAGGGGAGCAGGCCGTCCAACATATGTTTGTGGTGAAGGACATGATTGTCAATCCTGCTGGAACCAACGGCAGCAGGTTCCTTTTGGTGACGATTGGATTCGAGAGTTCGTCGGCTGAAGGAGTCAAAGAACTGGAGCGCAAGGAAATTCAATTGCGCGACATCCTTAACACTGTACTGACGGCAAAATCCCTTGATGAGCTCGCCAGTGTGGGTCAGCGTGAGGAGCTTCGGACGGAAATTCAAGCGCGGTCGGGCGAGCTTGTAAAGGTCGGTTCGGTGACCAACGTGTATTTCAGTAAGTTCATCATTCAATGACGGTGAGTCGTGCCTGAAATCCTCTCACAGCAAGAAATCGACAGCCTTCTCTCCGGGATCAGTGTCGGTCAACCAGAACCGGTTGAATCCCCGATTGATGATCGAAAGCAGGTGAAGGAGGCCATTACATTTGATTTCCGCCTTCCTCACAGGTTATCAAAGAATCAGCTGCGCACGTTTCAGGCTGTCCATGAGAGCTTTGCGGAGGCGTTCAGTTCCTATTTGGTCTCCCGATTGCAGACTACGGTGACGATGAATGTGTCGTCGGTGGATCAACTCTTTTATTCGGAATTCGTCCTCTCCATTTCGAGTCCAAGCAGCCTCTATGTCTTCCGGATCATGGAATCGGATGCTCTTGCAGTGCTTGAAGTAAGCCCTCAACTGGTGTTGGCGATGGTAGAGTATCTCATGGGGGGCGTAGCGGAAGGCGATAAGAATCCGCGGTTAATTACAAAAATCGAACAGAGCATTGTCAAGGGGATCATCCAGAAGGCCCTGTTGGAGATCCAGCGGGCGTGGAAAACCGTGGCGGAGTTGACCTTCAAGTTCGAACGATACGAAAGTGAAGGGGACTTCGCCCAAATCGCGCCTGCAAGTGAAATCGTCATGGTCGTATCGTTTGAGATTTCCCTGGGCCCCCAAAAGTATTTGATGAATGTCTGTTTTCCCACGTTTGCCCTTGATGATGTGCTCTCCCGCCTGAATATTCAGCATTTCAGCGGCATCGGAGCCGTAAAAGGGGACAAGGAAGTCTCTTCTCGGGTAATGTACCAGCGATTGGGGGCAACGCAACTCAACGCTACGGCAATTCTCGGAGAAACATCGCTGACATTGCGGGAACTGATTGACCTTGAATCCGGCGATGTGCTGCGCACAAATATCCCAATCGACGGGGAAGTGAGGGTTCTTGTGGGAGGGAAATCAAGAATGTACGGACGTCCGGGGATCTCGAAAGGGAAAGTGGCTGTAAAAATCTCCCGGATCGACCATGACTCACAGCATGGAGAGTTCTGAATATGGAACCTACAGTAGACGGCGACAAACCGGCGATCGCGACAACAGAGGTTGAATCGGCGCAGTTTCAACCGCTCGATTCTTCCCCCCAGGGTGAAGAGCGAGACATGAAAATGGATCTCTTGCTTGACCTGCAACTGCCGGTCTCCATCGAACTCGGCCGCACAAACATGCTCATCCGGGATATCCTTGATCTCCAGCGCGGTTCCGTTGTGGAGTTTGAAAAACTGGCCAGCGAACCGGTGGATATTCTGATCAATGGGAAAAAGATGGCGGAAGGAGAAGTGGTGGTCATCGAAAAACACTTCGGCATCCGAATCACCAATCTCGTCGATGCAAGCGAACGCGTAAAGGGTTTAGGGAGATAGCCATGGAGTGGGTCGTTGTCAAAACGTTGTGCTCTCTTGTCGCAGTGCTCGCCTCGATGGCTGGTGTTGTCTACCTCCTGAAACGATTTGTCTATCGGGGAGTGACAGGACCAACGTCGGCTGTGCCTGTGGAACTCCTGGGCCAACGGTCACTCCAGCCGAAGCGTTCGGTAGTTGTCCTCAAGGTTTTGCACACGGTCGTTGTTGTGGGGATGAGCGAACAGGGGATGCAGACACTTGCAACAATCGACGATGATGAATGCATTGCAGAGCTGGAGGATAAGCTTGTGGAAGCAGAAACGTCCGCACACCGCCGCGCCAAGCGCAACCCCGGGGTGGCCGGCTCCTTTGCGTCTTCGTTTGCGGACCAATTGGAAACATCGATGCGTCGGCTTCTTTCACGGCATGGACGTCAAACATCGGGAATGGATGATCACAGGACCTCTGAGGCCATCGGACGAAACACTCGGAGGTCATCATGAGCCGCCGGACCATAATCGTAACGATTCTGATGGGCATGCTCATGCTTGTCTCTGTGAACGCAGCCGCCCAGGGCAAGTCGCTTCCCCTCCCGAAGGTGTCTGTGGAATTCGGTAAGGCCACGAAACCTGAAGACGTTGCAACTACTCTCCAGATCCTTTTCCTGATGACCATTCTCTCTCTTGCGCCAGCGATCTTCATTCTGACAACGGCATTTACCAGGATCATCATTGTCTTTCACTTCCTTAAACAGGCGATGGGAACCCAGCAGGTGCCGCCATCACAAATCCTTGTGGGCCTCGCCTTGTTCCTCACGTTCTTCGTCATGGCTCCCACATGGGGCAGGATGAATAGCGAAGCACTGCAGCCGTACCTGGATGGCAAGATGAAATTCCAGGAGGCATATGACCGCGGAGTTATCCCGCTCCGAGAATTCATGTTTCGCCAAACCAGGGACGAAGATATTGCGCTGTTCGTAAGCATGGCGAAGCTTGGTAAACCCGACAAGCGTGATGATGTGCCGACGTATGCGCTCGTTCCGGCATTCGCTATCAGTGAAATGCGCATTGGTTTTCAGATTGGCTTTGTGTTGTTCATCCCTTTTCTCATTATCGACATGGTTGTCTCAAGCATCCTCATGTCGATGGGTATGATGATGCTTCCACCGATGTTGGTGTCGCTGCCGTTTAAGATTCTGCTGTTTGTGATGGTGGATGGTTGGAATCTGATTGTCGGGTCCATTGTCCAGAGTTTCAAATAGATCACCGCCGAGGGCGTTCATGTCAGAACAATATATCGTTACTCTTGTCAGGGAAGCGTTCTACACAACATTGCTGGTGGCAGCCCCAATATTGCTCGTCTCTCTGGTCGTCGGTCTGGTCGTCTCTGTTGTTCAGGCGGCAACATCAATTCAGGAATTCACGCTGACCTTTGTACCCAAGTTGGTGGTTATTGCCATTGTGACGGTCTTGGCATTGCCATGGATGATGGATGTCATGATTTCATTTACCGCCAATCTCTTTCATCAAATTCCAAATCTGGGAAGATAACCGTGGAGATCGCGGTTTCACAATTCGTCCTCTTCTTCCTGATCTTCCTGCGCGTAACAGCGCTCGTGGTGGTCGCTCCCATTGTGGGACACCAGGCGGTGCCCGTACAGGTGAAAGTGGCTCTGGGCATTTTTGTTGCTCTGGTCATCTATCCGGTGGTTGCGATATCGAATCCGCCAGTCGATCTGAGTTTCGGCTCGTTCGTCGTTGCTGGAGCCAAGGAAGTGGCAACAGGACTCCTGATTGGTTTTGCCTCTGGGATGGTGATTCAGGGCGCCGTGGTGGCCGGCGAGTTGATCTCGTTCGATCTCGGACTGTCCATGGCATCTGTTCTTGATCCGGAAAGCGGCATGCAAAACACTCTAATGTCGGAATTCCTTCAGCTCGTCATGGTCATGGTGTTTCTGCTTGTCAACGGGCACCACTTTGTTCTTCAGACGCTGCGGTTCAGCTATGAAGCGGCGCCCATCGGGGGCATCGCCCTTTCGCAGCCTCTTGCCGATCGTCTTCTGTCAATCGCAGGCATGACTCTGGTCATTGGAGTGAAAATCGCCGCCCCCGTCATCGTTGCCTCGTTCCTCGTGAATGTCGCACTGGCGGTGCTGACAAGGGTTGCTCCGCAAATCAACGTCTTCATGTTGAATTTCCAGTTGAAGATTGGAATTGGCTATTTCATCCTGCTGGCATCCGCACCGATGATGGTGTTTGTGTTCAAGAAGCTCCTCAACGGTTTTGAAGAAAACATGCTTGAACTCGTAAAGGTACTCTGAGCCGTGGCCGAAGAATCATTCCAGGAACGCACTGAGGAAGCCACCGGCAAACGCCGGACCGACGCGCGCAACAAAGGGCAGGTTGTCAAAAGCGTGGACATGAATTCTGCGTTCATGCTGCTCTTTGGCATTCTCCTGCTCTTTCTCTCCGGCGGCGCGATAGCACGAGGCCTCTCCGATGCGGCAAGGGAGTTGTTTTCGCGGGCGGCAACGTATGGAGCAAGCAATGATGAATTGCGCAAACTGTGCAGTGATGTGATCCTGAGGGTGTTGGTGAGTCTTGCCCCTGTTGTTGGTGGTCTCACCATCGTCGGCCTTGCCTCCAACTTTGCGCAAGTTGGCCCCTTGTGGACGTTCACCCCGCTCAAGCCGAACTTTGGCAAACTCAACCCATTGAATGGTATCAAGAAGGTGGCGATCTCCCGGCGTTCCATGGTTGAACTGGCAAAGAATGTTTTCAAGGCGCTCATCGTTGGGATCATCGCGTACAAGGCTCTTGGAAGTGTTATCGAGGAATGTGTAAACCTCATGGATGGCGACGCCCTCTCTATGGTGTCGTTTATGGCGAATGCATCGTTTGCTGTCGGGGTGAAGACAGGGCTTGCTTTCCTTGGTCTTGCGGCTCTCGATTTCTATTACCAGCGCTTCGAACACTCGCGAAACCTCAGGATGACCAAGGAAGAGGTGAAAGAAGAAAACAAGGAGATGGAGGGTGACCCACTGGTAAAAGGACGGATCAGGACAGTCCAGCGAAAAATTGCCTACAAACGAATGATGCAAGATGTTCCGAAAGCAGATGTCGTCTTGACCAACCCGACGCATTTGGCCGTTGCCTTGAAATACGATTCCGCAAATATGTCTGCTCCCCGCGTCGTGGCAAAGGGTGCCGATCTTATTGCGCAACGGATCAAAAGCATAGCCGTGGAGCATAAGATTCCCATCGTTAAAGACAAACCCCTGGCCCGTGCGCTCTATCATGCTGTGGAAGTGGGCGAAGAGATCCCCGAACGCCTCTTCCAGGCCGTGGCCCAGGTCCTGGCGTACATCTACCGATTGCGTGTCAAGCGTCCACAAGTCAGTCTGAATTGATCCATGGAAACAGCGATTGACATACGTAGAAACGGGTTCTTCTCGTTGCCGGCAATGAGGACCATTGGTGCCAATACCGACGTGGCTCTGGCCATAGCGGGCATCGGAATCCTTGCACTCATGATCATCCCTTTGCCGCCCATCCTTCTGGACGTGCTTCTTGCTGCAAATATCACGTTGGCAATTCTCGTGTTGATGGTGTCAATGTATCTGACGAATCCGCTTGAATTGTCGGTGTTCCCTGGTCTGCTGCTGATTCTGACCATCTTCCGTCTCTCGCTGAATGTCGCATCGACGCGACTCATACTGGGAGAGGCATATGCGGGTGATGTGATCAATGCGTTTGGCTCGTTTGTGGTCAAGGGCAATTACGTCGTCGGATTCATCATCTTCCTGATTCTCGTCATCATTCAGTTTATGGTCATAGTGAAGGGGGCCGGGCGCATCGCCGAGGTTGCCGCCCGTTTCACACTGGATGCAATGCCGGGCAAGCAGATGGCGATCGATGCNNGCGGCGGGCTTCGATTGCGCGTGAAGCCGAATTCTATGGAGCGATGGATGGCGCGAGCAAATTCGTGCGTGGAGATGCAGTAGCGGGGTTGCTGATCAACATCGTGAATATCATCGGGGGTTTTGTCATCGGCGTCGCCCAAAAAGGAATGTCGTTCATGGATGCCCTCCGAACGTATACGTTGCTTACGGTCGGTGATGGATTGGTAACCCAGATCCCGGCGCTCGTTATCGCAACCGCAGCGGGTATGATTGTGACAAGAAGCGCCTCAGGGAATCAGTTTGACCAGGAAATTCGGACGCAGGTGTTCGGGCGTCCCAAAGCCCTGCTGATTGCTTCTGGTGCACTTGTCCTCTTTGCTGTTGTCCCCGGGCTCCCCACAGTGCCGTTCCTGCTCCTGGGTTCCCTTGCCGGCGGATTGGGATACGTGCAGATGCGTGACCAGAAGTCCGCAGCATCACTTGAGGTGGCCACTCCTGCTGCAGCACCCAAAGATGAGAAGATCGAAGACTACCTGCAGGTCGATCCCCTGGAACTGGAAATAGGATACGGTCTTATCACAATGGTGGACGAGGCGCAAGGTGGCGATCTCTTTACCCGTATAACGAATCTGCGTAAACAACTGGCAATGGATCTTGGCATTGTCATCCCCCCCGTCCGGGTCCGTGACAATCTCCAGTTGGAACCCAATGAATACGTAGCCAAGATCCGAGGCAATGTCGTTGCCTCCGATAAACTCATCATGGGGCGATTCCTGGCAATGAGCGCAGGAGCGGCGTCCGGTAGTATAGATGGAGTACATGTGAAGGAACCTGCATTCGGTCTTCCTGCTGTGTGGATCCCGGATCAAGAACGACAACACGCGGAAATCCTGGGGTATACCGTGGTCGAGCCCTCTGCTGTCTTGTCGACCCATCTGCAGGAGATCCTCCGGAGAAATGCTGATAAAATCCTCGGCCGCCAGGACACAAGAAAGCTGATTGAGAACCTGAAGAAAGACTACCCGGTCATCGTCGAAGAACTTACTCCTGAGTTGCTGCCGACTGGGACAGTCCAAAAGGTTCTCCAAAACCTGTTGAAGGAAGGCATCCCGGTTCGCGATTTGTCCACCATTCTGGAGAGTCTTCTCGACTATGCACGGGTGACCAAGAATGTGGATGTCTTGACCGAATATGTCCGGCATTCCCTCTCTGAGACTATTGCCAGGCTTCACAGAGATGCTCGAGGGGTCATTCACGCAATAGCAATGGGTCCTCATCTGGAACTGATCATCACCTCCTCTCTGCAGAGCCAGCGTGAGAGCAGCCCGAGCCTTGGCCTGTCTCCAAACACGGTCCAGGAGATACACGACAGTTTGCAGAACAATGTGGAGGTTGCCGCTGCTTCGGGAATTTCACCCGTAATCATCTGTGCGGCGACCGTCNNGTTCCCAACCGTTGCCGTGCTCTCGTTCACGGAACTTCCGCCTGAAACGGAGATTGAATTCATCGGAAAGATCGAGGCTTCCCATGCGAGTTAAGAAGTTTACAGGGCCTTCGTTGAAGAACGCAACGGACCAGATGCGCAATGAACTCGGGTCAGAAGCGGTAATCCTGAGCACACGGACTCTTTCCCGAGAAGGGGGATTACACTCGCCTGGAAAGGAGATGTTTGAGGTCATGGCAGCGGTAGATGACGTCACGACACCGCAACGAAGCACCTATAATCGCAAGCCTTCGAGCGTTCCCTTTGGGCGATACCTTGAAAACCAGGGCTACGCAGCGGACCAGGCGTTACCGCTGGATGAACTGNNCATTCGGCTGAAGTGGCTGGCATGCTGGATCTCCAGCATGAGGTGGAGAGTATGCGAGGGACATTGCGCGAGCTCTGTGATCAAATAAAACATTCGCGCTCTCCGGAGTTTCCGCCGGTTCTTCTCGAGTCATATTCGACATTGCTGGAACATGACGTAGACGAGGATCTTGCGCGAAGGCTGATTCAATCTGTCTTCTCGAGTCTCACAAAGGAGCAAATAGGCAGCAAAGCCATGACCGAGGAAGTCCTGCTGCAGGCGATATCAAGCCTCGTCAAAAAGCCCGAGTCCGCTCGGACACGGAGAAAGAAGACCCGCATCGTGGTCCTCGTCGGTCCGACGGGCGTCGGCAAGACTACCACGATTGCGAAACTCGCGGCAATCCACAAGCTGCTCCACAAGAAAAGTGTCGGCCTGATATCGACGGACACCTATCGAATCGGAGCCATTGAACAACTGAAAACATTCGCGGCCATCGCGGATATTCCCATGGAGGTGGTGTACAAACCTGCGGAGCTTCCGGGAGCGCTGCGCCGATTTCATGGACGTGATCTCGTGTTGGTGGATACGGTCGGCCGGAGCCACCGTTCGAAAAAGGAAATCGCTGAACTCGGGAAATATATTGACGCCCTGAATCCGGATGAAACCCACCTGGTCCTGAGTGCGTCGACTGCGCCAAAGGCAATCAATGATATGGTGGAGCGTTTCAAGGTTCTGAAGCCCAACCGGTTGTTGTTTACGAAACTGGATGAAGCTGCGAGTCTTGGACCCCTTCTCAATGTTCTGAGCCGGCAACAATTGTCGGTTGGTTACGTTACCACCGGGCAGAGAGTGCCCGACGATATTCTCGCCGTAGAGCCGGCACATCTGGCATCAATGATCTACTCCGGGGCAACTGCTCATGCATGACCAGGCCACGCATTTACGCGAAATCGCGCAACGATTCAGGAAAGAAGCCAGCTCTCGCCGTCCGATTGTTCTTGCGGTTAC
>PMNP01000303.1 GCA_003161755.1 Ignavibacteriota bacterium
TGGACATCATGACTCTCTACTGCGTTACCAAACACCCCACGAGCTGCCGCCAGAACGATGCCACACGCAGTCCCGACATTGAGAGACTCGGCTTTCCCAACGCGCGGGATCGCAACCCTGAGATCCGCGCCGGTTCTTACAGGCTCGGAAACGCCCCAGGCTTCGTTCCCAAAAAGAATGACCTTTGCTTTGCCATTGTGCAGTGAGGAAACACTGTCTCCTCCCCCGGCGTCGGTGGCGACGATGGAAAACCCGTCGGACCGCGCCACTTCCAAAAAGCGGACAAGTTCGACATCCTCCGCCACAGGAACATGGAATACACTTCCCATTGTCCCCCGAATGACTTTCTNNACGCCATCCACGCCAAACCAGTCACACGTTCTGATCATGGAACCAAGGTTTCCGGGATCGGTTACCCCATCGGCGACAACAATGATGCCTGCTTCGCTCTTCCCCTGCAGGAGGTCCAATGCGGACCGATGCTGCTGCTTCACAACAGCGATCACCCCCTGAGCATTCACGGTATCAGAGATGCCCGACAGATCTCGTGACGATATCACCTCAACCCTTCCCGTACCCTTGCGGCTGCCGAGAAGTGCTTTTCCCTCCTCTGTGCCGGCAAATTCCTTCGTATGGAGCACGACAAGGACCTCGAATGATGAAGAGTCAACTTCACGTACCGCCCGCACTCCTTCGACAAGAAAAAGGCCATTCGTCTCCCGGTGCTTTTTCCGGCTCAAGGAGGCGAAGCGCTTCAGTTCGTTTTTGCTAATCACCGCCACTCCACTTGTTGTAGGGAATTGCCATCGGTGTCGACAATGATCGCACCGGATTCGTCAGTCCTGAGGACGGTTGCATTTCGAGAACGTGCCCGTCCGATCATTGCGGGAGATGGATGATGGAATCTGTTATACTTGCCGACAGAAATCACGACATCGTTGGGACGGACACACTCGAGAAACGGCTCCGAGCTGCTGGTATTGCTTCCGTGATGACCGGCTTTGAGAACAGTGGCATTCAGAAACGATCCATAGGTGTCTACCATGCAGCGCTCCTCATCACGTTCCGCATCCCCGGTCAAGAGAAATGAGCATACGCCATATTGGAGTTTCAGGACCAGCGATTCATTGCCGGAAGCCGACGTAGCCGATTGCCCATCGATGGGATAGACGACGTACAGTCGTGCCATCGATGTCCCAAGAAGGTTTTCTCCCGCTCTCACGGAGTCAATCAAGACGGATCCATCGCCGCCGAACTCGCGGAGAGCCGCGCTTGCCAACGAAGGATGCTGTGCCACCACGCGCGCGACTGGGAATTCGTGAAGTACAGACGGAATTCCTCCCGCATGGTCCGCGTGCGGATGACTGATGATCACCAGATCCAGATGATCGACGCCGCACCTCTTAAGGTATGGCACGACCACTCTTTTGCCTGCATCGTCTTCTGCCGTTCGCGGACCTGCATCCAGAAGAACGAAATACCTGCCGGGAAATTCGGCCAGCATGGCGTCCCCCTGCCCTACGTCGATAAAATTCACTCTCAGCCTATTCGCTGGCGGAGGAATCCCGGCCTGCGGCAGAAGTACAAAGCCATTAGCTGCAGCGAGGATCAGGACAAACCGCCATGCGATGATGACCTCTCCCCAATGAAAAAAGAGGAGGAGCAGAACGTAGTACGGAAGGGCATCACAGGCACCGAACCGGAATGTGTCAATGTAGGCAACAGAAGAGAATCCCGCAAGCCGGGTAACCACAAGAGTCCAGTGGAGGACCAACCAATTGAGCGCTCCATAGGCTGAGGCTGCCCAAGGACTCACGAGCGAAGCAGCCGCGCCTGCGGCACCGAGCAGGACGCTCAGGCCTGTTGCAGGGATAACGACGATATTTGCCAGGATTCCGATCACGGACACCCTCCCAAACCACACTGCGGTGATTGGGAGCGTCCCCAACGTCGCCACGAGTGAGACAGCACAGACACGGAGAAGGCTGATGCCCCATCGAATCCACCATTCGCGGCCATGAATCTTTGCAATCCAGCTGTTGGCAATGGGATAGAAATGGACGATGGAAAGGACTGCAACAAAGGAAAGTTGGAACCCAACGTCAAATGTCTGCCGGGCATCCACACCGAGTATCACGAGCACGGCAACCCCCAGAGCATTGTACGGGGAAGATCTTCTTTGGATCATCGAACCACAGAGCATGATGGAAGCAGTCACCGTTGCACGCACAACGGGAGGCTAACTCCCCGTGATCAACATGTACCCGACGAGGCCGACCATGACCGCGATCGAACGCAGCGTCCGGGGAATTCGGATCAACTCAAACACCAGGAAAAGAATCGAGGCGATCACGGCTACGTTGGAACCGGAAACAGCCAGGACATGAGCAACTCCGGCATTGACAAAAGCCTCTTTAAGTTCCTGCGAGAGGCCTCCTCGCTCTCCGATGATAAGTCCTTTGAGGAATTCTCCCTCCTGGCCACCCACGGTTTCATCAAAGGTCTTCAGTATCCATCGCCGTGCCGGTAGGATAATCCTCCCCATCAACATCGAGGAGCTGGCAGAATCGCGGATCCGGATATTGTCGTATCCCCGCACCAGCAGGAGATGCGTAATGCCGTTTGCCTCATCGTACGCCCGAGGGCTCATTTCGCCGGNNTGTCAAGCCTTCCCGTCAAAAGAAGATCCATGCCATACATCAATGGCATTTTTGCCGAATCTGCACGTCCGGTCAGTACGGTGACCATCACCGTCGTGACGAATGGTTCCGATAACTTTCCTCGAAGGACTTCCTCGCCTGCCAGGAGAAAACGAATACGGCGATTGTTGGATTCAGGTTCCCAGGTAATTCTCCCCTTAAGGGTGATTGTGGAATCGGCCCACAACNNAGGTCGTACGCGAGCAGTCAAGCGTGTACTTCATCGCACCCATTGCAGCACAGAGAATCGCAACAGTCAAAAGAAGCAAACCCGGGTGTCGCTGCCACCAGAAGAGTAGGACAGACAAGAGGAAGGCGCTTCCAAAGAGGATTGCCATTATCCTGTCTGAGAGGAGCGCTGAGTGAGCGAGAATCGTTCCTGCAAGGCAGAGGATTGCAACCACGAATGCGGGACAAGTCCGCACAGTAAACGGGGTAGACACTGGATACGCTCCGTGCGGGAGCACGGTGGATGCGGGGTCAGCCTTTCATACAATCCATCAGCAGCGGGGTAACGTGGGCAAGATTTGGACGGGACCGTGAAGCGATCCTGGCAGCCGCCTTTTGAAACCCGGAACCGCAGAGCATAAGAGGAACGGGATTCCTCGTATGCGTTCTCACCGAAAGATCCTCGATATTGCCATGGTCGCTCGTTAGCACAATAAGCGCAGAGTGCAAGTCGATGGCCTCGAGCACGCCCCCAAGCATCTCGTCCAATCGTTCGAGGGCCAACACAGAATCCGCCATCTGTTGTGAATGACCTGCAAAATCGGTCTTCCAATATTCAAACAACGTAAAATGGTGTTCAGCCGCAAGGGCAGCGAGTCGGCGCCCAGATTCCGCAGGAGAGATGACAGGAATCTCCTCCGTGCAGAGCCCCTTCCACCCTTCACCTGTCAAATCGGCCGAGAGAGCTTTGCCCACCCTCAGATCATTTTCTTGTAGCAGGGGGAGTCCGCTCAACGTGCACGAGAGGGTTGTCATGGAAAGTCTGAACTTGTGCAGCCGCACATACTCGAAGAACCGCTCCGGAAACGCATTCGCAAAGCACGGCGACATCCCTGCCTCCATGACCTGGCGGAAAATGTTGCGGCGTTCGATCGCCGGACGAAGAACAGCGGGAGGATGAGGTCCAAAATGATGACCTGCACGCCGGGGGCCATTGATGCCGGCAAAAAGGGAAGCCTGTCCTGTGCCGCTTTGTGGCAGCCCCTTGACCCCGAGGGTTGCATCAAGCGGAAGAACCATGCCTTTGGCGGAAGAGAGCGTTCGCTGTTTGAGTGAAGGCATCCCTCCCATCAATGATCGAAGGACTGGAAGTCGGGCGGCNNATCCCTACACCATCAACGAACAGCATCAAAACGCGCACTCGGACCCTCCCTCCAGATCGATTGTCCCTTCATGGTCGCCGCTTATCCGTCTTCCCGACTCGTGGAGTCTGCCCCCGAAGAAACGCCGCCCATTGTTCTTCGATCTGACTCATTGGAGCGCCAAGGATTTTCTTGAACACCGCATCCGGATGGCTCACACCATCAAACGCAGATAAAATCTCAAGCGATTTTGTACGACCGAATGTTGTGATAAAGAACTCCATGGTGAGGGAAAGCACACATTCGACGTCGACACGTCCGGGAGGCTGCGGAAAGCGTTGAAGATCCTGACTGAGATCTTCAAACGCCGTCNNTTTCGATCCTCCGGGAGATCCGCAAAATACACCGCGAACGCCTCGGCATACCATTGTGGACATCCACGAGCAATGGCAGGTTCCAGGAACGCCATTGCCATCTGAAACTTCGCATACTGTTTAAGTATATGCCAGTCACGCGGGGTTCGTGCCACGCGCAACAGAAGTTCTTTTGGCCTGAGAATCACCGGCCGCCAAAGCCATTCTGTCCCGGCCTCTGACTCAAACCGCGTGACCGGAAGTATTTTCGTTGTGAGCTCCACGGAAGGCAGGCGAAGCGAATCGCGCAGAAAAATGAAACTTCCCTCAAGAAACAAATGCAGCGCGGAAGCATCTTCGTCCGTAACATCTGCTGGAACAAGGAGTTNNATATTCTCGCTGCATCTGACCAGATGCCGTTCCAACCACATTTGCCAGCAGGATAATGGATACAAAAAGGGATGAACATCGAATCATGGTCTTCTCATTCGTGCAAGGGTTGCTTTTTGTCAGGACTTTCAATGAGTATCGTCACCGGACCGTCATTCGTCAGAGTTACCTGCATATCAGCGCCAAAGGATCCTGTCAACACTAACCCGGAGCCAAGCAAAGACTGGAGTCTCGCCACGAAGCGGTTGTACAGCGGTTTCGCTTCTTCGGCAGAAGCAGCATCGACAAAGCTTGGCCGGTTGCCGTTTGATGCGTCGGCATAGAGTGTAAACTGGGAGACCACGAGTGCCTTGCCACCAACATCAGTCAGCGAGAGGTTCATCTTTCCCGTACCATCCTGCATGACCCGCAGGCTTGCACACTTCGCCGCAATGAAATCGACCCCTTCAGGAGTGTCACCCCGGCGGAACCCGACGAGGATAAGATATCCCTGTCTGATTGCAGCACAGACATTTCCTTGGATGCGCACTTCGGCCGAAGAGACTCTTTGGACTACCGCCTTCACGCTGCATCCCCTGTNNTCGATTGATGGTTTCTTGCGCCCGGCCACAACTCTGTTGATGCCGGCGTAGTCCTTCTTCATCTCCACATCCGCCAATCCCGCGTCGCGGAATAGCCGGGCAACCGGGTCTGCTTGTCCGAACCCCACTTCCACTGCGAGGAGGCCGCTCTCGCGGAGTCTGGGCGGAGCAAACTCCATGAACCGTCTGTAAAACCTTAACCCATCACCATCATCACAGATCGCATCGCGTGGCTCAAAATCGCGGACCTCTGTTTGGAGCAACACAAATTCCTTTGTGGAAACGTAAGGAGGATTGGAGATGATGAGGTCGAAGCGATCGCCGCTGAACACTTCGTCGAAAACGTCAGCCTGCACGAAATGGACATGCGCGTCATTCCGGTCGTTGTTTCTTTGAGCAAGAGCGAGTGTCTCGGGGTGAATATCCATCGAGTCCACGCTGGCATTGCGCAGGCGGAGCGCAAGGGCGATGGCCACGTTGCCGCTGCCTGAACCAACCTCAAGGATGCGAGGGGTTTCCTGTCCCGAAGCACGCAGTTGCTCCAGCGCATACTCAACAAGATGTTCCGTCTCGGGACGCGGGATGAGNNATCGAACTGGAGATACAAATCGAGCCTTCGCAAACCGAGCGTGTGAGCCAGGAGCAGCTCCACGGTAAGGCGGGCCTCATCAATCTTCTTTTCCGCAAGATGCGTGCTCGTCCACTCAAGAAGCGAGAGCACGCTCCATTGCCGGACAGGCTGAGCCGATGTTATTGCCATAGACGAAAACCACAGAAAACCGTTGAACGGGGGGCATGGTAAAGTCTCATGCCCCTCACGCCTCATTTTTTTCCGACCTCTNNCATCGACACTCATGATATCGTCGGAGAGCACCACAAGGTCAGCCCACTTCCCAACTTCCAGGGAGCCCTTTACGTCCTCTTCAAAAGCGGCGTACGAACCCCAAATGGTATAGGACTTCAACGCTTCTTCCCTCGTCATGCATTGTTCAGGATGCCATCCTCCGCGAGGATCACCGCTCGTTGTCTGTCGCGTAATGGCAGCATAGAATCCAAGCAGCGGGTTCGGTGATTCGACGGGGAAGTCCGATCCTCCAGGAACGATATTTCCATCATCAATCAAGGATCTCCAGAGATACGCATGAGAAGTTCTCGCGCCGAGACGATTCTCCACCCATAGCATATCGGATGTACACTGCGACGCCTGCATGACGGGGATGATACCTAGAGCATGAAAACGCGGCACGTCTCCGGGATCGAGGACTTGGGCATGTTCAATGCGGAAACGTACATCGTTGCCATTGGTTCGTGTGGAATCGAACGCATTTCCATAAGCTTTGAGAACGATATCGTTCGCCCGATCGCCAATGGCATGCACGCAGAGTTGGAATCCCTTTTCTATGCACTCGCCGGCAAGTTTACGGAGCGAATCGGAAGACATGAGCGTCAAGCCTCGTTCTCCGGCTTCATCCGTGTAGGGTTGGAGGAGGGCCGCACCACGCGAACCCAGGGCGCCGTCCATATAGACTTTGAGCGCTCGCACGGTAAGGCGATCATCGGCATTCCCTTTTTCCGGCCCGGAGGTGCGAAGCCGCCGCCATGTTTCACCCGTCCCATCAATTGCCGCATACACACGAAGGGGAAAACCTCCGCCCTTCATCATCTCGCGATAGATATTAATCAGTTCATCATCAACACCCATATCGTGGATTTGGGTTAGTCCGAGCTTAAGACACTCGTTAAGGGAAGTCCTGATCGCCTCTTTGCGCTCCTCTCTGGTTGGAGGAGGAAGGAACGAACTCAGCATCTGCATGGCATTGTCGACGAGGACCCCGGTGGGGTTTCCCTGGCGATCACGGATGACTTTCCCCCCGGGGGGATCTTTCGTTGATTGCTGGATGTGCGCCAGTGCAAGCACCGCGCTGTTGACCCAGACTGCATGTCCATCTCTCCGGGCCAACATCACCGGATTGTGGGGAGCTACCCGATCAAGGATCTCATGGCTGGGGAACTCTTTCCGGCTCCAGAGATTTTGGTCCCAACCCCGGCCGCGTATCCACGCGCCCTGGGGGCGTTTCGCAACTGCTTCGGCGACAGCATGAGCGACTTCTTCCGGAGTGCGCATCCCCTCCACATTCAGGTTCATCATCATGACTCCCAACGCCTCAAAATGCGCGTGAGAGTCGATGAAACCGGGATACACCGGTTTTCCCCTTAAGTCAATGACTGTGTCGGCCTTGAACTTGCCGGCGATCTCTTCTGCAGACCCGACACCAACGATAATTCCGTTATTGATTGCCATGGCGTCAGCACGAGGCTGCGATGGATTCATGGTGTAGATCCGGGTATTCGTCAGAATCATCGACACCTCGCGCACATGATGTCTGAAATAGAGAGCGATCGCACCAGCGATAAGAGCAACGGCGACCAGCCCAATGAATACTCGCAGCTTCATTGATTTCGGAATTTAAGTGAAAGGGTAAAGNNCATTTTCCACCCTGGCCCTTATTCCTCGCCCTTCATTCCCCTTGCTTTTCACCCCTTCCCTTCGTACAATTCCCTACCACCCACGAGTTCGAGCGCCTATTTGATCCGGTTGTTAAAGTGTTTCATCACCTAAATGTTCTCTGCACTCACCGGATAATCATGCGCGTACTCTGGTCTTCCCACCTGCGGACTCTCGAAGTTCAGGTACTCCGGACCATAAGAATCAGGTCATTTTCAACTTCTTTCGTCGATTCTATGAATTCGATGTGCAGTTTGGTCCGCACATCGTGTTCTGTTCTTGTCCTTCACTGAAAAACGCCAACGGGTCATTCCCAGCGGCGTGTTATTGTATTTTAT
>PMNP01000227.1 GCA_003161755.1 Ignavibacteriota bacterium
TTCTTCCCGCAGTTCATTCTCGGATACCTCGGGATGCCGCGCCGGTATTATGCCTACCCGCCGGAATTCCAGGTCCTCAACGTCATGTCAACAGCAGGAGCTTCGGTGCTGGGACTGGGGTACCTCATTCCCATGATATATCTGCTATGGTCGCTGAAGAAGGGAAAGGACTCTGGACCAAATCCCTGGNNAGAGAAAACGCCCGTTGTGACAGATGAGGCTTACACGTTCCCAGCGGAGGAAGAGGAGGAAATTGTTACTGACTGAGCAAGAAGAAACGCTGATTGTGCCGCATCAGTTTGACGATCGCCAACAGCAAAAAGAAACAGACAACCTCGGCATGTGGCTGTTCCTTGCGACAGAGGTTCTGTTCTTCGGAGGCTTGATCGCCGCCTACGTTGTGATGCGCTGGAAGTTCCCAGAAGCGTTCGTCATCGCCAACAAGGATATGGACATCGTGCTCGGCGGCGTTAACACGACGGTTCTCCTTGTGAGCAGCCTCACCATGGCGCTCGGAGTGCGCGCGACACAAACAGGGAATCGTCGAATGACGATTCTTCTTCTGCTCGTGACGATGGTGCTTGGCATAGCATTTCTTGGCATCAAAGGAGTTGAATGGGCTCATAAGTTTGAGGAGGGTCTTTTCCCTGGACCAGGGTTTCGCTTCAATGGGCATGCCGGCCCGCAGGTCGAGATGGTGTTTGTATTGTACTTTTTGATGACCGGGCTGCATGCACTTCACATGATCATTGGTGTGGGCATAGTCCTTGCGATGGTCGTTATGGCTGCGCGGAGACGGTTTTCCCCATCGTACTACTTTCCCGTTGAAATCAGCGGACTGTATTGGCACTTTGTGGATATCGTGTGGATATTTCTTTTCCCTCTCTTCTATCTCATCCATCCGCATCTATGAGGACGTGTGAATCCCGCTGACCATATCGTCCCTCTGAAAACATATTTTGCCGTTTTTGCGGCACTCCTGGCCTTGCTTGCCCTGACCGTAGGGGTGTCTCTCGTCGATCTGGGCGAGTGGAATGTTGTGGTGGCAATGGCTGTGGCATTCTGTAAAGCCATCCTGGTCGTCCTCTTCTTTATGCATGTAAAATACAGCCCACGACTTACCTGGGTATTTGCAGGCGGAGGAGTGTTGTGGCTTGCCATCCTCCTCCTCCTCCTTCTCCCCGATTTTATGACAAGATAAATGGCCGACCACACCCTCTTGTTGTCATCGAAACTGTGAGCCTCACTCGCAAGGAATTGTTGATGTCGCGATTCGTGCGAGTCAGTATTATCCTCTAGAGTGATCTCTCTATCCGTAATGGCATTCAAAAGGACGACGAAATTACGCGACTGAATGTATTGATGATCGAGGACCGAGTTGCGAGGTTGGTGGTAAGTGATATCGGGCAACTACTGCAACGCGAAGAATGGAGAGCGGTAGGGTGAGTTTTTCACTTTCAGAGAGGGAGGATTGTCATGAANNTGGTCAGTGCAGCCAGTGTTGTCGCAGGACAACATGGGAGTCACAACGGACTCGCTTTCCAAGTCCGCCAAAACCAGTGGGGATGCAATTTCCAACACTGGGAAAACCGGTGAGGCAACTCTCCCTCAGAGTATGGATCTTGGCACCGGGATGCTGAATTTGCAGATTGACTCGTCAAAAACCATGATGAGCAAACAGGGAGAAGATTCGTTGATGCAGGGAGGCAGCGATAAGAAAGGCGTCCCAGACACCACAAAGCAATCATGGAAAATGCACCACAAAGGCTCAAAAAGTGGTACGGGGAAGTCCTCTAAGAAGAGCCCCGAAGGAACCGGTACTCAGGGGTCTGGCTCAATGGATCCCGGTACTGGGGTGGAGCAGCAAAAGCAGGACTCTTCTTCGCAATGGTCACACTAGTACTAAAGTTGCCAGTTTCCTTCTATGTCGATATTGAAAGTGATTGCTCTCGCCCTCGGCACAGCTGAGGGCGAGAGGCAGCGCTTGCCTGACGATCGTTCCCACGTCAGGGATTTTGGGTGCCAAGTGGCGGTCAACATAACATTGTATTTCCTTCAACGCAGAAGTGCCCCGTAAACTTCATAAAAGAACGTTTGATTGCAGCGCAAGATCTTCCGGCCTGGGCGGCAGGAGGAATGAATTCTGGGTCGGGAACAAGTCTACGAAGGGAGACAGAATCATGGAAATAGAATCGTTGCGGGAGCTGTTCGTGGAACAACTCCAGGACATCTACAGTGCTCATACTCTGTTGACGAATGCACTGCCGAAGATGGCAAATTCTGCAGCTTCGAGAGATCTTCGAGCTGCATTCCGGGATCAACTTATTGACACACAGGCGCAGATTCTACGGCTCAATGAAGTATTCCGTGTGTTGGGAGAATTCCCGGATGGCAAGAACAAATGCAGGGGTATGGAAGGGCTCATTGCGGAGACTGAGGAAGTCCTTGATGATGTCGATGAACCAGAATTGCAGGATATGGCGCTCATTGCGTCTGCACAAAGAGTCGAGCATTATGAAATCTCGGCATACCATACGGTTTCGTCGTTTGCTCATGCCCTTGGAGAGGATCAGGTGGTGATTCTATTGCAGAAAACGCTTCACGACGAGCAAAAAATCGACAATCTATTTTCCCGCCTGGCAGAGTCCCATCTTGATCTCGAAAATGATGGCCTTAGAGAATCTGCCGGTTGACGATTTCATGGAACCTTTGAAAAGGGAGAAATGTTCTTGGAGTAACGCGTCCCGCGTCTGTCGAAGAGGAGGGGGAGTTAGGCTCGGAGGAAGACTCTTTTGGCAGGGCGGGACGCCGTTTTTTTTTATTCTCCTTCTCATCCCCACCTTACAACACGTCACACAATTGGGAATCCCTCCATGGGTGGCCTGCATGCTTAATATTGAATCGTTTTATGATGAGTTGGCATCGGGGTACGATGCCATGACAGACTTTGAACACCGGTTCGAACGCGAGTCAGGCTTCTTTGAGCCGCTCATCGGAACCAACCACGTCACTNNCAGCACTGCTGCTCTTGATGCCGGGACCGGGACTGGATTCCATGCTCTCCTGCTTGCACGCCTCGGCGTCCGCGTAACGGCGGTTGATGTCTCCGGCGCAATGATAAGCCGCTTGCTGGATCATGCCAGGGAATATCATCTCAATGTGACCGCTCTGCAACTGTCATTCCGCAGCTTGACCAACCGTTTTCCATCGGCCTTTGATGCAATCGTCTGCATGGGGAATGCTCTTGCGCATGGTGAGTCGGTTGGAGAACTCCAAGCAACATTCAGGGAATTTGCCGCCATGCTCCGGCGACCAGGCCTTGTTATCCTCCAGATCGTCAACTTCGAGAAGATGCTCAGAGGATTGGAACCATACTGCAAGGTCCGAAAGACTGCAGCTGGCTCGGTCACCCGGACGTATTCGATTACAGAAACTGGNNACGGAATTCGATTTACCATCGAGCACCGGAATCAGCACGACAATCTGATCACTCAGAGATCTCTCGATATGCAACCGTTTACCCACTTCGATATTGTCGCTTCTTTGGAGTCCGCCGGATTTAACCAAGTCGACCTCTTTGGCAATATTTTCCTGGAACAATTTGACCCGATGAAGTCAGGCGACTTGATTGCCATTGCCCGGCTTCCTGTGTAGCCTTGCGTCCGCTTCAACATTCCTCTTCATGATGCCGCGTTTCAAGAACCAGATCGTCACGGTTGTCTGCACTTCGCAGCCAACTCGATGATTGGCCACTGCACTTTTCCCTTTTTGGTTTCCTTTCAATCTTCCACCCCCATCGCATTGTGCACATCCTCGGCAAGATCTGTAGTTTCAATCGATTAAGGCAACTCACCTCGTGGTTGCGGCAGATTGGCACGATTTCTGGATGAATGGATTAGGAAAATTATTACGGCGCAGCATTGATGCTGCGTTACCATTGTTTCAAGAAAACTCGCTCGGGAAAGTCTGAGAGCATAATGGTTTTTCTTAGTCAGGGGGCTATTATTAGCCACCATTGAATCGGCAGGGCTTAGGGCAAACTCCAAGGGAATGAACATGGTAGCTATCCATGAGTCGGATGTTCCTGCGCAACCATCGGCAGATCACAAAACCGATCCCGTGCGTACGAGCGCCATAGAGGCATTTCGCATGGGAAAATTGGATAACGCCATTGTGGGGTTTGCCGACATTGTACGCAGATACCCGCACGTTGCCGACGCCCACTTCAATCTTGGACTGGCACTTTCGGCTACAAAGCGATTTCATGACGCCGCGGCCGCTTTCAGGTATGCGCTTCGGCTTGATCCGGATGACCACTCAGTTGTAAAGAACCTCGCGAAAGTCATGCTGGAGCTGGGCGACACCTCCTCTGCACGGGATCTCCTCTTGTCTGGCACTGAAAAGCATCCCGACGATTGGGAAGCATGTCATGGTCTCGCTGTACTGGAAGATCTGAACGGTCGTCCTCACGAATCCACACTTTGGTATGAACGGCTGCGCACGCTTCGGCCTGATCATGCAGACGCGTGGAAAGCTGATGCTCCGGTGTGCAATGTGTGCGGCGAAAGGGGAAACTTCCGTAACCCAAACCCCGACAACGTCCGCGAGAGTCTTTGGTGCAACCGATGCAACTCCCTCAATAGGGATCGCTTTATGATCTTTGCGCTCTCATTGATTCTGCATGAACACGGACCCTTGCGCACATGGTCAGACCACAAAGAGAAACGTGTCCTTGAGGCCGACGGTCATCGCGGCCATCCGCAATTCCTTGACGCCCATTTCGATTATTTCAATACGCACTTCGCCCAAGATGTCCTTAAGCAGCGTCTTGACCTTGAGAAGTTCGCCGACCTGCAGGAACTCCAATTTCCGGATCGATCGTTTGACATCGTTATCACGTGTGATGTCTTTGAGCATGTGCGGTTGCACCGGCAGGCCCTCCTCCAGGTGTTCAGGGTGTTGAAGCCTGGAGGATGTTTGATTCTGCAGATTCCCTTTAACCCCAACGCAGAACACACCGTTGTGAGAGTCCAACCCGATGGGCAACATGACGTTCCGCTTCTTCCCATCCAGTATCATGGCGACAACTCTCTCGTCTACAGGGATTACGGGCGGGATTTCCTCGAAGAGCTTTCTGACCTTGGGTTCCACGTACACTATATCGAAGGATCCCTGCCTGCTGTGAATGTTACCCAGCAGAATATCATCATATGCGAGCGTCCCGGTGCCGAAGGACCATCGGTCTACAAGGTCGACCCATCCGTCGGAGAGGTGACTGTCACGACCCGCCCAAGCAGGATGGCTCTTATTGATCGGTATCTCGAGGAGATGGCAAGCGACTCAGAGAACGATCTCTCCAACACCGGGCTGGCGTACGATCAATCACGACGCCACTACTATTTCGAGTTGGGTCACGCAGATCGCATCAAGGAAACATTGAAAAGGGCCCATCGTTACCTGAGCGGATGCGGACGGGCTCTCGATTTGGGTTCAACAGGTGATATTCCCATGCTCCTGGAAAAAGTATATGGGGTAACGGAAGTTGTTGCAAATGGGCTTTCAGACGTTACCGTTTCATTGAAGACGCCGAATGTCTTCGGTTCGGATCCGATGAAGCACCAGATTCACATTCAGGGGTGGAATGCTGAAGAGGATTCCTTCCCATTGGATTCAGGGACTTTTGACGCCGTAACATGCTTCGAAGTACTTGAACATCTCAGGTCAGACCCGCTCTTCATGGTTCGGGAGGCGAACCGCGTCCTGAAGGACGGCGGATACCTTATCCTTACAACGCCGAACATCAACAGCTATGCGGGCGTCCTTCGCACCCTGGCACAAGAATCACCGTTGCTCTTCTCCACCTTCGAGTCTGGCGGCAAAGGGATCATCCACGCTAAGGAATATGCCCTGAATGAACTTCGGAGCCTGCTGGAACATGGGGGGTTCCGATTGGTGGACCTGCAAACCTTTGATGCCTACTGGTATGAGCAGCCAACCGATTCCGTTCACCAGTCGCTTCGTTCTGTGCTTGCAGGTTTCGGTTTGACGCCATCGCTGACCGGACAAGTGAGTTTCATCGTCGGACAAAAAACTGGTCGACCAAAAAGCATTTCCTATTCTCCGCTCTATACTGAACATTGTCCGGTTTCCCCTTTCCAAGGGGACGAGGATGGGCCGTCCGTAATTGAGAACGTACTCTCGCAAATTGATGACGAACTCAAATTGGAACACTTTGCACAGGCAGAGAAGATCCTCCAGGAGGCCCTCACCGAAGATCCTCTCAACCCTAACCTTCAGTTTCGGTTGGCTCAGGTAATGCAAGGCCAGGCGCGAACCCATGATGCGCAGAGGATTCTCCGGAATATCCTTGTTCTCTATCCCCTTAACACACAGGCGTTGATTTTGCTGGGCACGATATCTATTGCTCAGGGAAACAAGGATGAAGGCTTGGGGTTGCTTTCCCGTGCTCATGAGGATAGTCCCGGGGACACCCAGGCGGTCGTGGCATTTGCTGAATCGCTCGTAAACGCGGGAATTCCGGCCAAGGCTGTGCACCTCCTCTTTGCACATCTTCTCAATGTGCCGGATGCCGTTGATGCTCTTCGACTGATGGGATCAATTCAACTCAGGTTTGGCAATGAAGCGTATGCAGAGGAGTACTTCCAATGCGTACGCCGTCTTGCTTCAGAGAGAAACGACAAGCTGCTTTCGCTTGTGTCCCGTACGAACCCTGAAGGAACATCCGGCAAAATCGATGCGGAACTCTCTGCCCTCCTCGATGATTCCAGGATTCCCAATAAGGCCCTTCTCCACAAGGAATTCCACGACAACAAGACCGTGGTGGCATCCCTTCCTGACTTTGTCATCATCGATCCGACATCGATTTGCAATGCGACGTGTATCACCTGTTTCCATTCATTCGAAACACTTCCATGGCAGGATCTGCCGCTGGAGTGCTTCGAGAAGGTGAAGCATCTGACCAGCACGGCGAGTCAAATCAATCTTTTTGGGAGTGGGGAGCCATTTGCGGCCCGCAATTTTGCCTACGAGCTGGCTGAAGTCAAGCGGCTTCGGCGGCCCGGAACCACGATCTCCATTTCCACCAATGGCAAGGACCTTCGTGAACAGTGTATCGCATTGTTGCTGGACAAGGACATTACAATACAATTCTCCATTGATGCCGGATCGCGGGAGTTGTTTAACCACATCAGGCGGGGGATAGATTTTGACAAATTCGTGGAGCACTTACAATCGCTGAGGCGAATGAAGGGAGATCGTCCTTATCCCCGGATTACGTTTTCCACCACCGTTTCAAAACGGAACCTCCATGAATTGCCGCTCATCTTTGCCCTGGCGAAGGAGAACGGCGTTGAGCATATCGGACTTTACAACGAATATCCTCTTCACCCGAGTGAGCGGCCGTACCTGCTCGATCAAAGTGACGTGGCGGCATTTGATGGAATTCGAACAGATTGTGAACGATTCAACGTGCCGTACGGAAACTTCCTGACGATGTTGGAAGGAACTCCGGTTCAGGAGTCGTTCCCCTGGCAGGAATCCCATGATTCAGCAACGATGAAATAGGCGGATCCCGTGGAAAAGAAGTGTCCTGCACCGTGGAAGGTGTTCTTCGTCGAAGCAAATGGAAATGCGCGACCCTGCTGTCTCATCAGCAAACCCATGGGAAACCTCCGGGAACAGTCTTTTGAGGAGATTTGGAATGGACCACTGTATCAGAGCCTTCGCACAACGTTTGTTGAGCAAAAGGACTATTGGCCCGAATGCATTGGGTGTATGCACCATATGCGGACAGACAACATCTGACCTTGTTTGATATCATTGGAGAATGATGTGACCTCTATGCAAGCACAAGACCTTGTGAAACAGTGTCTCGACAAGGGCGATTTCTGCGAAGCGGCCCGACTAGGTGCCGAGGTCTTGAAAGCAGAGCCGGAGAGNNCTGATGGGGCGCGTCTATCAACGCGCCGGTTATCGCGATCAGGCAAAGCCGTTCTTTTCACTTGCAGGAAAACTTGGGTCATCAGACAGAGAAATCACTCGTCGCGTCGAGGCATTCGAACGATGCGGCCGTGTGATTCCGTCATCCCGTGCCGACGTTGAAGACCATTGCAATCCGGATCTCGTGCTCATTCAGGCTCCCGGATGGGGCATCAATACCCCACCGTTGGCAACAGCCATGCTCAGCTCCTATGTCAGAAGTTATGGGTTTAAGGTTCTTCCCGTCGACCTCAATATCGAGTTCTTCCTGAAACGTTCATCATCATTTCACGATGTGTGGGAAATGGAACAATCCCTATGGTTCTGGCAAACCCAGGACAGTGTTCGTGTCTTTCTCGATGAATACAAGATCATGGTGGATGAGTTCATCGATATGGTTCTTGCCACCGGAACGCAGGTCGTGGGTTTTACCATTTACGATTCCTCTCAACAAATCAGCCTTGAACTTGCGCGCATGCTCAAGCAGCGCAAGCCGGATCTCTGGATCATCGTCGGAGGACCACATGTGAGCAGATTCCTGGCTGGACCGGCCATTGCGGCGAATCCCGCGATTGACGCTGTATGCCAGGGAGAGGGAGAAGAGACCCTGGTGGATATTCTTGGACGGNNCGGGAGGTTCTCTTTCCGATTGTCCCGGCATTCTTGTCCGTTCCGAAGGAAATGTCGTGGACAATGGAGATCGCCCACTTATCGAGGACCTCGACACAATTCCTCCGCCGGATTTCTCGGACTATTCCTTTGAACGGTATCGGACGCCCGGCCGACTTCCCGTACTCACCAGCCGTGGGTGCCCCAACAGATGCATCTTCTGCAATGAACGGCCCTTCTGGAAGAAATTCCGTTTTAGGTCCGCCGATGGAGTATATCGCGAGATCGTCAGTCAGAGAAAGCGCTATCCGTTTGTAAACTTCATTGATTTCCAGGACAGTCTTGTGAACGGCGTTATCAGGGAATTAAAGAAACTCGCCGATCTTCTGATTGAGGGGAACCTGAAGATGGAATGGGCCGGGCAGGCTGTCATTCGGAAAGAGATGACGACTTCCCTTCTGAAGAAGCTGAGAGCCTCCGGCTGTGTGTGCATGGCGTACGGCATGGAGACCGCTTCTTCATCCCTCATGTTGAAGGTCGGGAAGGTGTGTTCGCGAGGCGCCAATCCCCATAGCATTGCGGAGGCGCATGCTGAAGCAGGCCTCGGCGCTGTGTTCAATTTCATGTTCGGCCTTCCAGGTGAATCCGAGGAGGATTCGTTTGAAGCGCTGGAGTTCTTGCGAAGGATCAAGGGGCGGAATGTTGCGGTAAATCCGAGTCCGCTGTTCTGCGGTTTTGGACCGGGAACACTCGCCTATGAACACCCTGAACGTTACGGCGTGGACCTTCAGAAGGGGCCAAAATACTGGGAGAGCACCGATCGTGAGAACACGTATGTTCGAAGGCTGAAACGCTTTGAAGATTTCTGCCGGCTGGTCAAGGAACTTGAAATCTCCACAACGTATCCATCAACACGGTTGCTTGATCGGGACCGATCGCTGGGTGAGTACTATCAAATTGCCGGTGATCCCGATCGGTCCAGTTACTATTTTGGCGAATGGCTGAAGGAACATCCCGATGACCAGTCGGTGGTCGCGCAGTTGAGAGAAATCAATGCGAAGCGGAGCGAAGAGACAGGGCCGGCATTGACAGAAGAGGTGCGGCCCATGGACCGTGCTTTTGCAGTGTGAGCGTTCGTATGATTACGAGGAACCCGATGGGCATAAGGCAGTCACCGCATGTTTCAATAATCATCCCCGTATTCAACCAGGTCGAGTATACCCGGTTCTGTCTCGAAGCGCTCTGGAAGAACAGCGGCGGCATTTCGTATGAAGTGCTGATTGCAGATGACGCCTCAACTGACGGCACAGCGGAATTCGCCAGCGGACTGGGAGAGAAGATCCGCTGGATTCGATCCGATGCCAACCGGGGGTTCATTCTCAACTGCAATGGCGCTGCTGCTCAGGCAAAGGGCGACTTTCTCGTCTTCCTCAACAACGACACATTGCCCCAGAAAGGATGGTTGGAAGCTCTGCTCCGTCCCATGGAAGACCCGACTGTGGGGGTGACGGGAGCGCGAATGGTATGGCCGGATGGGCGTACGCTGGAGGCCGGCAGCATTGTGTTTTCCGATGGCACTGCATGGAATTTCGGCCGGGGCGAACCTCCCACCCAACCTCGGTTTAACCACATTCGAGAAGTCGATTATGTCTCCGGCGGCGGTATGATGATCCGTCATTCACTCTGGAAGCAACTCGGAGGGTTCGACGTTCGTTACTGCCCGGCCTATTATGACGACATCGACCTCTGCTTTGCAGTCCGCAAGGCCGGCTTCAAGGTGGTCTACACTCCGTTTTCATGGATTGTTCATTTTGAGGGCGTGACAGGCGGAAAAGATCTGTCGACCGGGGTGAAACGCTATCAAGTGGTGAACAAGGAAAAGTTCAGGGAGAAATGGCGGGAGGAATTAAAGGACCGATACGATCACGATCCGGCGAACGTCACTCGCGCCTGCTGGCGCGGCGAAGGAAAACAAGTGCTCTGGATCGACCATATGCTACCGGTGCCAAATTTCAATTCAGGATGTCTTCGGATGAATCATCTCCTGCGCACCATGATCCGCCAAGGCCACCGGATCACGTACGCAACGCTCGTGGGGACTGACCCGGGAAATTATGGACATACCATGCAAGAGATGGGCGTCAGAGTTGCCCATCTGGGTTATGAGGAATGGGAGTTCGTTGATCCGCAGAAGAAGGATCTCATACTTAATAAAGTCCTTGATGCTCTTGAACTCGAGGCAATGCATTACGATGTGGTATATCTGTCGTTTTATTGGGTCGGCATGCATTTCATTGGAAAGATCAGAAGGCGCCTGCCCGGGGCGATCATCTATGTGGATTCACACGACATTCACTATCTGCGCACCGCCCGGGAAGCGGAGCTTCACCCCGACGATCAACATATCCAGAGGGCGGCTCAAACCCGCCGTGACGAGCTTTCAGTGTATGGCAGAGCTGATGCTGTTCTCACGGTAACTGAACAGGATCGGGAGGTTCTGACGAAGGATCTTCCGGGCATTCCCGTATTTCTCATGCCAAACGTTCATGATGTGGTCAAGAGGGGGAATGGATTCACAGATCGCAAGGATCTCCTGTTCGTTGGCGGGTTCAACCATACGCCCAATGTGGATGCAATGGTCTACTTCTGCAGGGAGGTGTTCCCTGCAGTAAGCAGGCGCATACCCGGGATCAAATTGTGGATTGTAGGAAGCAACCCTTCCGAAGACGTAAAGAGTCTTGCGGGCGATGATGTTGTGGTGACGGGATGGGTGGAATCGACTAAACCGTATCTCGATACGTGTCGTATATCCATTGCGCCGATTCGTTATGGTGCAGGGATGAAGGGGAAGGTCGGTGAAGCGATGGCGCATGGCCTTCCGGTAGTGACTACTCCCATGGGTGCTGAAGGAATGGATATCCAGCATGAACGGCACGCGCTTGTGGCCTCCTCCGTGGAGGAGTGGATTAATGCCATTGTCAGGCTTTATGGCGATGAGGAACTATGGTTGAAACTCTCTGCTGGCGGGCAGGAACTCATGCAGCAGCGGTACGGAACTCCTGCAATGGAGGCACGGACACGATCGATCCTCTCCCATTCGACCCGCCACCTGGTTGCACAAGCCGGTGGAGTGACCTCATCAAGGCGATCGGCAGGGCTCGTGTCAATCGTTGTGCTCACACACAATCAACTTTCGTACACGAAAGAATGCCTCGCAAGCATACGGAAGTGTACGCCGCACCCACATGAACTGATTTTCGTTGACAACGCTTCGACTGACGGTACGCCGGAGTTCCTTGAACATGATCCCTTGGTCATGGTGATAAGGAACAAAACCAACGAGGGTTTCCCTGCCGGTTGTAACCAGGGCATCCGTGCGAGTCGCGGAGAATTTGTCCTTTTGTTGAATAACGACACCGTGGTGACGGAAGGATGGCTGGATCGACTGATCGAAGCTGCTGATCGGAATCCCATGGTTGGCATCGTCGGCCCGATGAGTAACGCCGTGAGTGGCGCTCAATTGGTAAAAGACCCCAACTACAAAACCATGGCGGAAATGAAGCACTTCGCCAGGACGTTTTTCCGCAAGAACAGAGGGCAGACCCTGGATTTCCCACGGGTTGCTTTCCTGTGTGCACTTATCAAAAGAGACGTCTTTGATGCGATTGGAGGTCTCGATGAACGATTCTCTCCGGGGAATTATGAGGATGACGACTTCTGTTTACGAGTACAACTTGCAGGTTTCAGAACCCTCATTGTGCAAGATGTGTTCGTGCATCATTATGGGTCGGTGAGTTTCAAGGCCGACGGCAATGCGGCGTATGCTGACCGACTCACTGCGAACAAAGGGATCTTTATCCGAAAATGGGGATTTTCACCAAACGACATATGGCTTAAGGGAAAACTTCCAAGAGATCGAAAACCGGCAGAACCGTTCGGGGAAGATGCCCCGAGGCGATACATCGAACTAGCAAAGATTCTGATCGGTGATCATGAAATGGACCTGGCGATGCGAGCGTTGAACCGGGCTCTGGAGGAACACCAGGCCCCGTCGGGCTTGAACCGGGAGGAACTGCTGGATCTCTGTGGCAATGCAGCCCTTGCCGCAGGAAAGATCCGCGATGCTCAGATCTGGTTTGAAGAAGAACGAGGATTGAACGCGTCGTCAACAAAAGCCCTTGTCGGCTTGGGAAAGGTCTCCCTGGCTCTGGGTAATAGGCAATCAGCAATTCAACTGTTCGAGAATGCCCTCGCAATCAATCCGCTTGACCAACCAGCTGTCGATTGCCTTGCTCAGGTCAGGATGTGCGAGAGCGTCCCACACGCGGTTTCCACATTCGATTCTCGCAAGAACTCAGGGGATTCAAGGAAACCTGATTCTTTGTCCGAACTCGAAGAGTTATTTGCGCGGGGGNNCAGGAGGCGTTTGCCGCTTCCGTGCATTTTTACGAGTCTCTTGGTGAAGGAGTTCCAACCGAAAAGAAGCGACTCATCCAGTCGAATCTGTCTAACTTTGCCGGCTCGTGTCTCCTGAAAACCGGCGACCTCAACGGCGCAAAGGAACAATTCGAAAACTCCCTGGCCTTGAATCCCTCGTCCTCTGCCGCCTGTGCGGGATTGGGCGAAGTATTCTCGATGGCGAGCCTTGACCGGGAAGCCAAGACCATGTTTGAATGGGCGGTGAAGAATGATCCCTCAAATGCGACCGCAAGGGAAGGGTTGCTTGGTGCCAATCGGGCTCTGGGCTTGGCAGATGACGATTGTTCCCTGCGATGCGAACCGGATTCACCGAGNNAAGGCGAACACCTGTGTTCTTCCGTCGGCAAGTCTCTGGGACACCCATGAATATTTGGAGGGATAGGACAAAAGAGGGCAACCCTGAGGGTGCAATCACCATGCTTCAGGCTGCAATAGAGAAGCAGCCTAATGCGGCCATGCACCACAAGAACCTGGGAGATCTCCTTATCGCGCGTGCAGATCGTGAAGGCGCTCTTGCGTGTTTTGAATCCCTGGTGAAGTTCGAACCATCGAATGCAGGTGCATGGCTGAGTCTGAGTGTACTGTATCGCGATGGAGGAGATGCAACAAAAGCCCTCGAATGTGTTCAACATGTTCTGGCCCTCCAACCCGATAATGCGGATGCATGGATCGAATGTGGTGTCCTGACAAAGCGTCTCGGCAAACCAGATGAAGCCGCAGCGTGCTATAGGCAGGCGCTGGNNGACGGTGCGGGTGCGATGCAATGCTATCATCGTGCTGCGCTCCTTCAACCAGACCTCGCCGGAGTCTATGTCAATATTGGCAACATGCTGAAGGAGCAAAATGCAATCGATCAAGCAATTGAAGCATATGAAAAGGCATTGCGCCTTAGTCCGGAACAACCAGAGGCTCATCATTCACTCGCCCTCGCCCTTCTCGCAAATGGCGAGTTCGCTCGGGGATGGAAGGAATATGAATGGCGCCTGAAATGCAGGGATACGGGCGGACGCATCGGCGTCCGGTCCTTCCCGCGGCCTCTTTGGGATGGAGCTTCGTTGGAGGGCAAACGCCTTCTTGTCTACGCAGAACAGGGTCTCGGAGATACAATTCAGTTTTCGCGGTTCATCCCAATCCTTGCGCATAAGGGGGTACGGGTGATATTTGCGTGTTACCCCCATCTTCTCAAACTTCTCGGTTCACTCAACGGAATTGACTCACTCGTCGACATCACAGCACCAGTGTTTCCTGGATTTGACGTCTATACGGCACTCATGAGCGTCCCTCATGTGATTGGACTTGAAGCCAACATGATTCCGGCAGAAGCGCCTTACCTTTTTCCCGACCCTGAATCAAGGAATATTTGGACATCCGTTGTTGACCACCAGGCGCTCCACGTCGGCCTCGTGTGGAAAACCAACACCGCCAATCGAGCCGCAGTGCAACGATCTCTTCCGCTCAGCGAGCTCGTTCCACTTGCATCGATTCCCGGCATTACATGGCATAGCCTCCAAATTGGAGAGAGTGCGGAGTTGGAAATGAAGGATGTTGGGCTGCCATTTTCTTTCGTGAGTCATCCGCAGCGGGTTGACACCATGGAAGCCACGGCCGGCTTGGTTGCCTCTCTCGATCTTGTCATATCCATTGATACGTCCGTTGCTCACCTTGCCGGGGCAATGGGCATTCCGGTTTGGACGATGCTGCCTTATGCATCAGACTGGCGCTGGATGATTCATCGCGAAACGACGGCATGGTATCCTACCATGCGGCTCTATCGCCAAGACAATCCAGGTGATTGGTCTGGAGTGGTCCGACACATAGGAAGTGATCTCCATTGCTTGTCGAATTCGGCAGATACTGGGGAAGAGGCACATGGATAACGACGCTGGCAAAGATGTGAACCACTTCGATCGGTTTTGTGCGTTCATGCAAAAGGTGTCTTCAGACATTTATCCTGAACCGGCAACAGCGTTGCATAGCGACATCACCACCGCGATGCTTCTTTCCATCCTCGAACAGACAACGTTGTCCACGGATGCCCGCATTCTCGACGTTGGCTGTGGTCAGGGGCCGGCCCTCGACAAGCTTTCAGAATTGGGGTTCCGACCTGAAGGGATAACTCTTGGGGAGGAAGACGCACGAATCTGTGTGCAAAAGGGGCATGAAGTTCGAATCATGGATCAATCATTCCTTGAGTTCGATGACGACACATTTGACCTGGTATGGGCGAGGCATAGCCTCGAACACAGTGTTGCACCGTTTCTCACGCTTTCGGAGATTCACCGGGTCACAAAGCGCGGCGGCTGGCTCTATGTTGAAGTGCCAGCGCCGGATACGATTTGTCATCATGAACGCAACGAAAACCACTTCAGCGTACTGCCAAAATGTTCATGGAGTGCCCTCATTGAACGCAGCGGCTTTGCCATTTGCCAGCAGCGCACGCTCTCTCTGGAACTCGAATCCGGGAATGACGAGTATTGGGCGTTCCTTTGTCAGAAAGCAATAGCTGGCCGGGCAAAGCCTGCTGGTGACCGTTCCCAGAAGCCGGTTTACCTTGGACTTTCCGTTGGAGAGAACTTCGGATGGGGAGTGTGCAGCAAGCATCTCGCCAAAGAGATTGCCCTTCGAGTTCCCCTCATTTCGATTCAACGGACCGACGCTGATACGACAGTTCATGAGGTGCCGGGCCCCGCGCTTACGGGGATTGCCACATTTGATTTTGAGCCAATTGTGCCGATGAAGGGGTCAAAGACCTTTGCCTATACGTTTTTTGAATACAACCTCCAGCCTGCCGGTCTCATGAATGCAAGGAAGTATGATCGCATATTCTGCGGTTCAACCTGGTGCAAGGAAAAACTCGTTCAAGCGGGTCTCGTCAATACTGATGTCGTTCTTCAAGGGGNNCCCAGACGGAATGTTCATCGTCTTCAGTGGAGGCAAATTCGAATATCGCAAAGGCCAGGATTTGGTCCTTCGGGCAATAAAGGTCCTGCAGGAAAAATACAAGGATATTGTCTTGATGAATGCCTGGTACAATGCATGGCCCGATTCTCTCGCCTACATGACGACCTCGCCGCATATCACGTTTGAGATCCAGGGGAAAAACTGGGGGGAGCAGATGCTCTCCACGTATAAGCGCAACGGATTGGATCATAACAGAATTGTAACGCTCCCCCTGATGGACCACAACACTATGCGTCCCATCTTTGCGAAGACAGACCTGGGTCTGTTTCCGAACCGTTGTGAAGGGGGGACAAACNNTGGCGTGCGGGAAACCGGTTGTGGCTTCATGGTCGAGCGGGCATCGCGATGTCGTCAATGAGCGAAACGCGCTGTTGCTCAAGGAACTCAAACCGCTCCCTGTGTTTAAGGGGCATATGCGGGTTGCAGATTGGGATGAACCTTCACTGGAAGAGATCATTGCCGCCGTGGAGTATGCCTATCAGCATCGGGATCACATGCTTCGCCTGGGGCTCCAGGCTGGAAAAGACATGAAGAAGCTCACGTGGGGATCGACAGCGGATCAAGTGCTTCAACTTATGGGGATGGGGACACCGTGATCTCAGAGGACATGTCATCGCAAAGACCGGCGGGGATCCAAGATAAAGGAGTATCCGGCGGGTTGACGCGTGGTGAGATTGGCTTGTTACTGCATCAACGCGGAGATCTTTGTCGCGCTGAAGATGCGTATCGTTCCGCGCTGGAGGACGACGCTGGGGATTCTGAGAGTTCATTTCTTCTCGGACTCCTGCTCTTTCAGCAACAACGGTATGACGAAGCAGTCGAATTGTTGCTGGATGCCGTTGCCGATAATCCCGAAAACCCAGACCGCTATGACATGCTTGGCGAGGCGTATAAGGCGGTTGGGAGGTTTGAAAACGCAGCCGGGGCATTTGCCCGTGCGCTTGAAATCCGCCCCGACCATGAATCGGCACGCATCCATCTCGGGTACGTGAGGTTGAAGCAGAAACGATACAAGGATTCAGCGACGCTGTTCAACGATGCTCTCCACGCCAATCCTAAGGATGTGTCGGCCTGTCTTGGGCTCGCATGCACTTGTTCAGAAACATTCCAGCATGAAATGGCGCTGCGTTTGTACTCATTTGCCAGAGATTTAGATCATTCGTCGTATGTTCCTCTTTACGGCATGGGCCAGGCGTATGCAGGCCTTGGAAAGTTCGGTGAGGCGGAAAAGTATCTGAGGAAGGCACTCGAACTCTCCCCGGAAAATTCCTCTTTGGAATCGAACCTTGGAGCCGTCTTGAAAGAACAAGGAAAGAAAGCGGAGGCATTCCTTGCCTATCAGGCAGCTCTCGCACACAACCCGCAGAATGCCACTGCCGCGTTTGGCCTGGGCGGATGGTATTGGCTGGACCAAGATTACGGAGAGGCAAAACGTTGGCACGAGAGAGCCATTGCTCTCGAACCAGATGCTGCATCGGCTCATGCCAACCTTGCAATGATCCTCCTGATGGAAGGAGACTTCCGTCGTGGATGGGAGGAATATGAGTGGAGATTCAAGATTTCCGATCCGGCACAGAGCGTTGACAATAGGACATTTCACAAACCGCTATGGGATGGATCGCCGTTTCCGGGACGAACGCTGTTGATCCAGTCGGAACAGGGGGCGGGCGACATGATCCAATTTTGCCGTTACATGCCAATGGTAAAAGCCCTCGGTGGCTCCGTCGTTCTTGAATGCGCACCCCGTCTCACACGTCTCCTGCAGGATTTGCCGGGCGTGGATCAACTGGTGCCCCGAATGGAAGCCCCTCCGGTCCCATTCGATCTCTATCTGCCTTTGCTCAGTAGTCCGAAGTTCTTTTCGGATTCAATCGACAAAATCCCGGCGCAGATCCCGTATCTCTTTCCGGAACAGCCGCTCATTGAAGCAACCCGCCATCGAATTCCCGGGGCTGGTTTGAAGGTTGGACTTTGCTGGCAGGGAAATAGAACGTACAAGCACGATGCGAGCCGGTCGATTCCCCTTCAGGAACTGTTTCCGCTGTTTGACATTTCCGGCATAACCTTCTTCAGTCTCCAAAAGGGGGAAGGGTCAGAGGACCTTCAACTGCTCCCCTCCAAGTATGAAGTGTTGGATCTCGGAGCATGTCTTGATAATGGCGGCGATGCATTCGTTGAGACCGCTGCAGCAATGTACCATCTTGATCTCGTCATTAGTTCCGATACTGCGATACCTCATCTTGCCGGAGCTCTCGGAATTCCTGTGTGGGTTATCCTGGCCCATACTCCTGAATGGCGTTGGATGTTCGATCGCGACGATTCCCCCTGGTATCCCACGATGAAGCTTTTTCGACAACGCGCTCCAGGAGATTGGAAAGGTGTCATCAAGAGCGTCGGTGACAAGTTGTGTTCTCTCACACAAAGAGAGCCCCGACAATGAACCGACGAGGAAAACAACCCACGAGTCCCCGGTTATCGCTCAGTATGATCGTCAGGAATGAAGAACGGTTCCTTCCGGATTGCCTGGCGAGCGTCAAGGGGATAGTGGACGAAATCGTGATTGTGGATACAGGGTCGACTGATGCCACATGTACCATTGCCACAAATGCCGGCTGCCTGATTACGTCCATGGAATGGACCGGTGATTTTTCGTTGGCAAGAAATGAGTCCCTCAGCAGGTGTTCGGGAGAATGGATTCTCTACCTTGATGCGGATGAACGTCTCGTGGGTGGCCAGGAGGATCTGTTAAAGAGGCTCCTTAGGGACCAGGATATTGCAGCGTATAGTATGATTGTCCGCAGTACGATTGCTTTGAAGGACGGACATTCGGTGGAGTTGATGCGATACCCCAGATTGTTCCGGAGGGATCCAAGGGTTCGATTTGAAGGAATGATCCATGAACAAATTGGACCGTCAATCCTTCGCTCAGGGGGGAGAATCCTCCCATCAACATTAACGATTGATCACCTTGGATATAGCCAGAGCTTCGATGCCCTCAGGGAGAAGATCGAGCGCAATATGGGTCCATTGCTTTTGCTCGCTGAGCGCGACCCACTCAACTGGTATGCGCGTCTTCAGGTCGCACGGTCGTTGATGGTGCTTCAGGAATACACCAATGCCCTCCCCTTTGTTCGGGAGGCTCTCTCTACGCCTGGAATTCCGAAACCATCAGTTGCGATCCTTCACAATCTCCAGGCGGAGATCATGCTGGAAACCGGGCAGCATGCGGCAGCGGCAGAGGAATGTCGGCAATCCTTGCGACTCTTTCCGAGGCAGTTCGGGGCACGCTGGTTTCTCGCAGGCGCGCTTGTCAACATTGGTGACATCCAGGAAGCCATACCGGCTCTCGAAGAACTTGCCGGGATGTCCGAATCATCGCTCGTTGCAAACAGTCAGCTTGCTGATGATATTGTGCTCCCTTCTTATGCAGTGTGGGATTTGCTCGGCAGATGTTACGCCGGCGTGGGCGAATTGGGGAAAGCGGCTGCAAGCCTGATGACGGCGGTTCGGGGGAGTTCGTCGCGCGAATGTCTCACGCGTCTGATCGAAGTTCATGAGCGCCTCGGAAGGCCTCACGCAGCGACAAGGGACTTCGAAGAACTTGCCTTGAGGATGCCGGAAGAGCCGCGCATCCANNTGGTACAAACGAACCGGCGACGTTGTCCGGGCTCTTGATGCACTTCGTCGAGTGCTGAAGCTTGAGCCTGCTCATGCTGTCGCGCTTTCGTGGATGGCACTGTGGAGTCTTGAACGCAGGGAGTTCGAACAGGTGGAGCAGACCCTCATGCACGCTGCCGAATTCCGCGTGGAATCAGACGAACTCAAGCAGTGCGCGTTCTCTTCGGCTCTTGGACAAGAGCATTATACAGAGGCCCTTTGCCGACTCAAAGCCATCACCCACCTGATTCCATCCACACAATTCAACGCACTAGAGGAAAAACTCGCCAAACTTGCAGGTCAATTCTGATTTCTTCGCATCGAGTTGGTGACCCGGATCACCTCGTACCCTTCTAAGCACTTCACGCATAGGTATGTATCAGTTTTTTCCTGCCATTTTCACCCATCATCCTTCCTCAAAACGCAGATTCCCGCTAAGGTGTTGAGAGCGTGCGCCGATAATACTGTAGAAGCTCGAAAGAGCTGCAACAGACAACGGGCAAGGATGCCCATTGTAGAACCACTAACAGGGAGGTAGTTATGGCGCTCTCATCGGGTGCTCGCATTAACACACCAATCGGTGCTTACAACGCACTGAACGCATTAAACAACGTGAACCGTGAACTCGGCGTCCGGCAACTTCGTCTTGCCACAGGCAAGAGGATCAATTCCGTTGGCGACGATCCCTCAGGGTACACGATTGCAAAGCAGATGGAAGCCCGTTCCGGCATGCTGAGTGCCGCTGTGAACAACGTCGGCGATGGCCAGTCTATGCTGGCGACGGCAGAACAGGCTCTCCAGACAATCCGAGATCTGTTTACGACGATCCAGGAGAAGGGCGTTGCTGCCACCAATCCGACGTCAAACACAGTTGCATTGACAAGTGACGTCAACCAACTGCGGACAGAAATCGGAGACATTGTCGCCAATACGAACTTCAACGGCAAGAAGCTGTTCGACAGCTCCTTCTCTTCTGCGTTCGCCATTGACGATCAAGGAAACAGCCTGACCATCGGTTTTGATGCGCATTCTGCGACGTTTGCCAGTGTTTCTTCACTGAGCAGCATCCAGAGTTCAATTCAGTCGAACATCGATGGCGTGGAGACTGCTCTTCAGACTATCGGTTCCTACATCCAGCGCCTGGATGTCAAGGCATCGAATCTGAATTCGGCGATTACAAACATCGACTCGGCGAAGAGCCGCATTTACGATGCCGACATTGCCAAGGAGCAGTTGGAAGCGAGTAAGCTGAGCATACTGCAGCAGACTTCGGTGACAGAATTGGCGCAAGCCAATGCTTCATCGCAGGTCTTCCTGACGCTGTTCCGTTAATCCAGCTTACGGTTGGGGAATGGCACGCTCCGCGTGACGGGGCGGCCGTTCCCCCGCCTTTTATAGGGGGGTAGAACCAATGCCAGCACAGGCGCAAGCAGCAGTTTCCGCTTATAGTAAGGAACAACATCTGAATCTCTCCCCAACAAGAGTGATTCAACGGCTCTATGATTATGCTATTCTGGGCTGCAAGAAGAAGGATATCTTCATGGCCCATAGAGCACTGAATGAACTGATTATCTCGCTGGATTTTGAGCACCGGGATGTTGCCTTCGGGCTCTTCCGGCTCTATGATTATTGCAAGGGATGTGTCCAGAAACGGAATTTCGCGGCGGCATTGGTGATCCTTGAAGAGCTCCGCGATACTTGGACGAGAGCGTTTAACCTGAACTGATGATGTACAATTCTGGCGGGCATGACCGCCGGAATGCTTCAACGGCATTAACGATCCCGGCAGCCCATTCTGCCGGCTCAGGAGGTTCCATCATGGCAGACGTAACGACAGTCAGCAGTCAAATGGACGCGATGGTGGCGCAGTACAAGGATACACTCAGCCAGCCGGTTTATAAGCTGCAGGATCAACAAACCTCGCTGAACAATAAATTGTCAGCGCTCTCCCAGTTGAAAACCAAATTGGGGGCTCTATCGACTGACGTTGCCAATTTTTCGATGGGAGGCACGGCCTCTCCCCTCTTGACGTATGCCGTCAACAGCTCCAATACCTCCTACATGACTGCCACGGCTACGGCAGCAGCGGTACAAGGTTCGCATAGCCTTAAAGTTTCGCAGCTGGCAAGTAACGACACGCTGTTGTCGAGTTTGATGACTTCCTCGGGTGAGAGCGGGCTGACAGCAAACACGGATTACTCGTTTTCGATGGGTGTGGGTTCTTCGGATGCAAGGACACTGACAATTCATACCACCGGAACAACAAACAACGACATTCTGCATGCTGTGGCAGATGCGGTAAACAATGACAGCGTATTGAATCAGACGATGACTGCCACCGTGATCAAGATTTCTTCCACACAATCACGCCTGGTGTTCACCGCGAAGAACAGCGGATCGTCCAACGCGATCTCTTCCATCTCAGGCGACTTCAACGCCATTCTTGGTCTAGGCAGCGTGGATTTCAGCAGCAGGACCGCGTCCACTGCCTCTAACGCGGGATTTGTGAAATCTGGGAGCGCATCAGAAGTCCTCAATTCAAAATTTACCGTGGACGGCATCGACATCACACGGGAAACCAACGATATTGATGACGTTGTGCCCGGAGTGACGTTCTCTCTAAAAGCTCCACAGGCGGATACGGACTCTCCGCTGTCGATGCAGGTCGCTGTGGATAAAGATACGGTAAAGAAACAGATTCAACAGTTCATCACCGACTACAATGGAGTGATGTCGTACCTTCAAACAAACACCACCACCGATGCTACCACGAAAGAGCGGGGATCTCTCGCCGATGATCCTTCGGCAACGTCTCTCCGGAACATTCTAANNACGCTGGATTCTGCGCTCACAACTGACATCCATAAAGTTGCCGACCTGTTCACCAACACGGCAGGGAACGGCATCGCCGATGTCATGAAGGCGCATCTGGACCAATATACAACGTATGGCGGCTCCATTGAGTCGACATCCTCTGGCATACGACAGCAGATGCAGAACATCACCGATCGGATCACTGCGATGAACGCCCAAATAGAGAAGAGGGCGGACGACTACCGGACACAATTTGCGGAGATCCAGGTGCTTATTGACCAAGCCTCACGCACATCGCAATTTGTGTCAACCTTTGCCTCAGGATAAGCCGTGAAGGNNACGGATCAAAAGGTGGAAACGGATAACAGCAGTACATTGGTGGGACGAAAATCGACGAGGCAACCATGGAACCTCTTACAGCAGTAACTCCGGCAATCACACCGGAAGTCCTGGCTGTGCCGGCCACGGCCCCTGTGGCTGTGAAGGCGAAGGTGGCAACGCCCGACCCAGTTCCGGCGCAAAAAACGCAACCTCCACCTGTCGAGCAGATTGTCAAAGACCTGAACGACACTATGCGCGTCATCAACACGAATATAGCGTTTAGTGTTGATCAAGATACCGGGAAAACCGTTATTAAGGTGGTTGACTCCGACACGAAGAAAGTCATCCGGCAAATTCCCACGGAGGAGATGCTTCGCGTTGCCTCCAGGCTGAAGGAACTTCTTGGAATTTTGTTTGACAAATCACGGTGATTGGTCATGGCGGACAGTCATGGACATAAGAAGAACTCGGCTTCGGTGGAGATTGAAGATCCAATCGAGCAGGCTCTGAGCGCGGCANNGACGAATTTGCACGTTCATCGGAGATTATGCTCAACCGCGAGCGACTTCTCCAGGAGACGGTTGATTCACAAGAATTCCGGGCAATAAAAACGCATCACGCTCTCTGGCAGGCCCTTGAGCAAGAAAACGCGCAGTTGATGGAGATATTGCATGACAAACAAGCAAGGGTCTCTGCACGTTTGAAGAGGGTGTACCAGGAAAAGGCGATTGCAGCGTATAAACACTGAGAACCCTATGGCTATCACGGAAATCATTGGCAGCGGCGTCGCTCCTCTGGAGCCATTCCGAAAGTCGAATGCCTCGGCTGAAGAGAAAAAAACCGCCCCCACAACAGATCGTGCCGACCTGTCTGAAGAGGCACTCTCTCTGATTGAGTCTGGGAATTCAAAAAGGGTGGATGAAGTGCTGAGCCGGATAAACTCCGGATTCTATAACAAACCCGAAGTCGTCAACAAAATCGTTGAAGAAATTCTAAAGGACATCCGCAATCTCAAACCATGAGGAACTGTTTGGGTTGCGGCAAGGGGCATCGGCCAGTCGTGCCACGACGAGTATTTGATAATCGCTTCGGAATACCCTACCTTTTGGCAGTTCTCATAAAAATCTCTCCATGCGCTAATTCTGGGGCTCATATTCAGTAGTTCGTGAAGACGGGAGGTTTCCCCTATGCTTCCTGCTCGGGCTGCCACACTTCGGTCATGACAATCTCTCGATATGATATNNGGCGATAGATTAGCCCTCCTCCACAAGCTTTTGGGTGAAACAGTGGTCGTTGTGGGAAGAGATGGGCGGGTCCTCGATGCAAGCCCTTCATTGGTGCAACTTGTTGGGATTACTGCTGCTCAAGCGATCAGCGGCGATATTGCTTTGATTTTGGGTGATGTGGGAGCGGCAGAACTGAGAGATCATGTGCACGGCCTTGCCGCCGACGAGCGTTGGACTGGTTCCTTGCATATGCACGTTGCAGGCAGACCGGAGAGTGTGTTGGCGTGCAGCGTTGGCATGCTGCCGGACGNNAACCGGGAGGCGGTAACACTCTATGAAATAGGGCGTCAAATCAGTGCCTCCCTTGATACGCAGACGATGTTGGAAGTTATCGTCCGCAATATCACTTGGCTCTATGAATGCCAGTTCTCTGCTGCGATACTGTGCGAGGATGAGAGAATGCCACTCACTTGGCGTACCGTGATGGGCAGCAGGGGGAGCACCCAACCCGATGTTCCCATTTCCCGCGAGACATGGCCATGGATTCACACTGCAATTGAACGCAAACGCGAAGTCGTTATCCAGGCGGGCACAGGTGATATTCTTCCTGNNGTGTTGCGAAGTGGGATCCTGTTGGGTCTCATCCTGATCGGCTATCGATATGTCTACAATGCCCGTGACGAGGAGGTTCGTCTTCTTCTTCATCTGGCCGACCAAACTGCCATCGCAATCGAGAATGCACGACTCTACCAATCGGCGGCGACGGTCGCACGACGACTGAAAGCCCTTGCTGCACATGTGACTTCCGTGCAGGAAGAAGAACGCGGCAGACTCTCTCGCGAACTGCATGATGGCATCGGTCAGGCGCTTACGGCAGTCAGATTCAATATGGATATCTTGACCCGTGAGGTGCCGATTAAGGAGGGGCCGTCGCTG
>PMNP01000386.1:0-4227 GCA_003161755.1 Ignavibacteriota bacterium
GCTTTTGAATCACTTGCGCTTCGGGCGGAGATCTCCGGCAATGATGTCGTTTTAACATGGGCTGCACCTCCGGCTGGGAATGATCTCGGCGCGTACTCTCTCGCTCTTCCAAATGGCAGTAACTCTTTCCCACCTTCAACAGCCACTAGTAGTAACGATGCAGGTGCCACTTCACATCTTGGACAGAATACACAATACAAATTGACCGCTAATAGTAATACACGTGGCGCTCTCGGCACCACTTTCGTAAAAGTCATCAAACCTTCATCTCCGGTATCAACCAGTGCCACATGGTCAGGAACAGTTTATCTTCCAAACACAGTGACAATCAACTCCGGTGTAACTGTGACACTTCTTCAAGGAACGCGAGTGAGAGGACTCTCGCCGACGGGTGGCCTACTTAATGTCTCTGGCACGTTATTGTCCTTGGGCTCGCTCAATTTCCCCGTCAGTTTTGACCGGAGCACGACAAGTGGAGTATGGGGCGGCATAACGTTGAATTCTGGCAGCAGCGCCTCAGTACTCTCGTACTGCAAGGTGCTTCACGCAGATAAAGGTATCTATGAAAACGGCGTGAGTGTGAATGTCTCGAATTCAGCAATAGACAGCTGCACTGAGGGCATTTACCTCTACAATTCCTCAGCGAAGATTCATAAATGCAACATTCATCATAATACTGACGCCGGGGTCTATGTCATCTCCTGCTCGAATCCTCCTTACCCGATTTTGGACAGTAACTACATTCAGAACAACAATTATGGGATCTTCTGCACTACGAACTCCAATCCCAAACTCGGGAATGGATCAGCACATGGCATCAACAAGATCATCAATAATTACAACGGTGTGATTTGTTTCAACAATTCATATCCGGTGCTGGGGATGAGTTCACCACTAGACGGGGGCTACAATGATCTAATCAATACCCAGTTTAATGTGTATAACATGGATGCCAATGGCGGCATCTATGCACAGAACAACTGGTGGGGCACAACGAACCAGATGAACTTCAAAATAGCTGGCACGAGTAGCGTAAGTCCTACGCCCTATCTTACGGACAGTGTCATCGTACCTGCGCCGCCTTTGAGCAAATCAGCCGGTATCATCGTTGCCTCAGGAGCGGGCAGCCTTCCGATGCAGTCGACACTAGACAGTGTTTATCAGCTTCTCTCGGCAAGTAATCCGGGAGCTGCACGGGCCGCATGCCTAAACCTTATAAATAATTATCCCGATTACTCCGTTTCTTACAATGCCTTGAATCTCCTGAGAGAAACGTTTTCTGCCAGTGACGTTGCCGGGCCAAAGAACCTTTACCTTTCGCTTTTCAACACGAAAGCAAAGAAACCTCTCTATGCCGTTGCAGGCTTGATCCTCGCGAGTATCGACAAGCCCAATACGTTGAGCTGGCTTGATCAGGTGCTCCAGAGCTATGGAACGGATAGTGTTGCCGAACTGGCCTTGTTCGATAAGTTTGTCTGGTACTACTTCGAACAACAGGATAGGTCAAATGCGGTCAGAATCTCAGGTCAGCTCGACTCCTTGTTCCATCTCTCCATTGCAGCAATTGAAGCTCATAAGATTCTTGGGGATTCGCTAGGTGCAAACGCAGGGCAAACTCTTCAGAAGCCGGATGCGGAGAGGCCGATTGCCTACATGCTGTATCAGAACTACCCCAATCCGTTCAACCCGAGTACGAATATCCGTTACGCGCTGACTGAAGATGCAAATGTGTCGCTCATTGTGTATGACATCTTGGGCCGGGAAGTGACGACCCTTGTTAACAACGTGGAAGCTGCCGGATACCACACTATTGTCTGGAACGCCACACGGTCGGCCAGCGGCGTGTATTTCCTGCGTATACGGGTCACCAGTGGCTATGGCGTAACGAAGTACACAAAGGTGACAAAGCTGATGGTTCTCAAGTGAGCACATTGCAGATCACGAAAAAGGGTCGAAACTGATTGTTTTTCGTGAGCTAGTGAGCCTGATGAGACAGAAATCGCTCACAGGATGTTATAAGAATGAGTATATTGCGGTGGCGGTGGAGGCGAGTTCCTTCACTGCCACCTTTGTGTTCCTCTTTAACAGTGCAGAAATCCTCTGTTCGTGGCAGTTGACAGTCCATTAGGAGCACCCATGCTCCATCGCTTTGATGCCGTTGTAAGGAAAGCAATGACACGTTTCCTGAAGAACCTCCGCTTAAGCGCTCTACTTTTCTGCGCCGTTCTGTTCTCTGTGTCCTCATTACCTCTCCATGCACAGTCGCCTTTCCGTACGCATCACGACGCCAGAGTGCAGTTAGCGCCGGGCACTGTTCAGACTTCCATCACCCGGAACGGCAAGACAATCCAATCACAGACAATTGATCCGAACGAAGAACTCCGGGTTATTATTACATTTGTCACCCCTCCTCGCGTTGCAGCTTTTGGAGGAAAGAAAAGGAAAAATGTCCCTTCTTTCCAATTGAATACACTGGAAGCCGCTATCGAATCAGACCACGCACGATTCGACGGAGATCTTCCCAGACTTGAAGCAGCTGGTGCGATTCGCTTCAAGGGCGCGAATAGCACAAAAGGTCAGACTACCGCTCACTTTAGGACAGCCTTCAATGGTGTGGCATTCCGTGGTCCAAGGTGGCTCGTCTCACAGATTTCAGGATTGCCTTACGTGAAGAGTATTACGCAAGATAGAACTCTGAAGAGTTTGGACACACTCTCCAATCAGGTCATTGGGGCTGATAGGACATGGACACTTCTGCATGCGACAGGAAAGGGAGTGAGAATTGGATTTTTAGATACAGGTATCGACTATACATTGCCGGAACTTGGCGGTGGATTTGGCGCAGGTAAGAAAGTGAGAGGTGGATATGATTTTGTGCATAACAATGCGGACCCGATGGATGATAATGGCCATGGGACATCTGTTGCCGTAACTGCTGCAGGGATTTCAAGTGCGAGTATTTCCAACGGTGTGGCTCCTGATGCACTGGTTTATGGTTACAAAGTGCTGGACAATACAGGGCAAGGCTCAGTGTCACTTGCACTACAAGCCTTGGATGCAGTCGTTGCAGATTCGATTGAAGTGTTGAACATGAGTTTTGGCGCTCCGGGTGACCCTTCAGACCCGTTGTGTTCGGCACTGGATAATCTCTCGGCACTGGGGATTGTTTCGGTTGCAGCCGCAGGCAACAATGGTCCATCCTATCAGACGATGCTATCGCCGGGATGTGCCAAAACGGTTATCTCGGTTGGCGCAACAGATGATTACGATGCTCTAGCAGACTTTAGCTCAAGAGGACCAAGTGATATTGCTTTCACGATCAAGCCGGATATTGTGGCACCGGGAGTAAATATTCAGACATTAACGATCGGCGGAGCACAGGGAAGTGAAAGTGGAACGTCAATGGCCGCGCCGTCGGTTTCTGGTGCGGCGGCACTTCTTCTGGAACTTCATCCAGATTGGACTCCCGGAATGTTAGCCTCTGCACTTATGGGAAAGGCAAAAGATGTTGGCCAAGACCTTTGGAGTCAGGGCAAGGGGAGACTTGATATCTACCGTGCTGCACAGGCCAAGGTTCTCGCAATCCCGCAGTCGTTGAGTCTGGGTTTGGACGACATGAACCAATCCACTTGGTTGAGGCAGGATACCATAAGCAGCATGAATCTAACTGATTCCAGTGTGAGTTTTACTGTCACTGGTCCGACATCTGCTCAGCTACCGGCGGGGATTAGTCTTTCAGTCTCGCCCACGAATCTGACGCTCCCACCTCACGCGAGCGGCATGGTCACGGTGCTGACACAAGTGGATAACACTGTTGCACAGATTCCTTCTTCCACGCCGCCTGCAGTGACAGGTTCTGTAAAGTGCTTCTCCGCAACCGATACGCTAACGATTCCCTATGCGCTACTCCTCGGTTCATATATCGATTTGGATATTACGGCCTTGCCCGGACCTGATTTCGGAGCATTGGTATTCTTTGCACGCAGGGATGGCTATTCTTTCAACATCTATTCACCTGATGCTATGCATTACAACAGTAGTCTTGGGGAATACACGGTAAGGCAACTCCTGCCGCCCGGGGTTTATGAAGTGATTGCAAATATTCAATTACCGGTTCTCACGCTAGGAGGAACCGTTTGGCTGGTGAGGGATTCAGTCAATGTTCATCCTTCGGCCAGAGTGAGCATGAACATCAATGAAGCTATTTATTCTGCAGGTCCTCTTCTT
>PMNP01000386.1:4270-4412 GCA_003161755.1 Ignavibacteriota bacterium
ACGCCCGGAGCAATGAAGAGGCGAACGGTGGACTATCTCGTTCATACGCAAGCTGAGCAGCTAGCCTCAGTGATTTATTACTGGTTTGCCGATAACATCGACGCTTTGGGTTGGTATTCTCCTCAGTATCAGACTTCACTCG
>PMNP01000121.1 GCA_003161755.1 Ignavibacteriota bacterium
AAATATGAGCCGCGCAAAACATTTTTCGGAAGACCGTTGATCAACGAACCTCAATTGGATTTCTCCACGTCGTATGCCTATAAGCCGCAAGCTGGCGCGCTGTACATTCAGGACAAGATTGGAGTTGAGACCGAGGGAGTCCTGCTGAATATCGGACTTCGGTACGATTTCTTTAATCCAACTGCCAGCCGGCCCGCGATCGAAGCGATCCCCGTGAGCGATACAGCATTCACCTTTGCTGTTCAACAAACCGTCCCCGCAAAATGGAAGCACCAATTCAGCCCGCGACTTGGTGCGGCCATGCAGGTTGCAGAGAACGGCTACCTCTTCGTCAACCAGGGCTCGTATTTTCAGTATCCCTTGTTTGATTATCTCTACTCCGGACTCGACCGCGTGACACTCGCTCGCGGATTCAGCGCCCTAACGGGAAATCCCGACCTTGAACCCGAACGGACAATTGCGTATGAAATGAGTCTGCGATATTCTTTTTCGCACGAGATAGTGGGTTCCATCACCTACTTCAACAAACAAACAACGAATTTGATCGACACCAAGACCTTTGTCCCTGGGGACAGCAAGCTCGCAGGAACATATGGATTCGCTGAATATGTGAACACTCCCAACGCCCAGAGCCATGGGATCGAATTAACAATTTCCCGCGAACGAGGAGGATGGATCACTGGGGACATCTCCTACACCTACATGGTAACGGAGGGAACAAGCGGTACGCCGCAGGATGGCTTCTACATCGCCCAATACGGACTTCCTCCCGCAGTCAGAACGTTTCCTCTCAGCTGGGACCAACGCCACACTGTCAAGACAACCGTGAAACTCGCTGCACCGGGCGGGTTCAGCGCATTGTGCGTTGCGGAATACCATTCGGGCCGGCCTTACACCAATTATCCTACGGCTACGGGATTCGAGCCTGTTGATGGAGGCGCGTTTATCCAAAACAATGATCGGATGCCCTCCTACAATGATGTCGACTTACGGGTAGAGCAGGCATTTTCCATTGGGTTCATGCCTACGGCGCACCCAAAAGTATTTGTCGATATGCGCAACGTCTTTAATTCCATGAACGTAAAGTGGGAAGATTCCAACGGACGCATCGGGGGCGAACTTGGAGATCCGTCGGGATACTATATAGGAAGGAGAACCCGTNNACGTGTCGGACTTCAGATCGACTTTTAGAAAGGTGTTTTTGACCGCAGCCGTTCCATTGCCGCTGATGCTCGGACTATGGCCGTCCACTTGCAGTGAATCCTTGCCTCCATACAGCGAGCCTCAACACCCAATTGAAGCGGCAGTGGTGATGGCCTCGGGTGAGATCGACGTTGTCATGGGCATCTCCCACAAGACAGGGCACGATACCGTTGTCACCATGACTTATCCCAGCATCATCGCAACGTTTAAAAACGTTTATGATGAGGTTCTTCAGGATTCAGTCTATGTACGCGGGACGATAGAGATCTGGGACGTCGATCGTCCTGGAAACCTTGCGACTATCGATTTGCTCAACGCGTACACAACACCAGCTCCCTCCGGAAAGGGACACATGGTAACATTGCTGCCCAACGCCTACGCAACGACTGGATCATTTTGGAACAATTATACGACCGGAGCCTTGCCGCGGCCGTTTTGGATAGGAGTTCCGTCAAGAACTATAGCTGAGACTATTCCAGGATCGAACGGATCCACTACGTACCTCGTGACCGATGTGATCCACCTGGCGGTGCGGGCGACTGTCCAACTCTTTGCATCATATGGGAAGGTGACTTCACCTATCGCTAAAGCAGACGTCTACTACAAAATTCAAATTCCACGGCAAAACTGAGCTCGCGCAATGAGACTCCATGCGTAACCCGCCCCACCAACGGTCGGATGTTCGTCGCCTTCTTTTTTTCTACACCATCACGCTATCTCTTCCGATTATCTTCTTCCTTCTCACCGAAGGAACTCTCGTTCTCATTCATTACGGTCCAGATATTTCATTGTTCTACCATGTTTGGATGAATGGACAGGAGTACCTTGCCATGAATCCTTCGGTGAGCTCCCGGTATTTCTTTTCGACGGAATTTGCTCCCGGTTCATCGCCTGACGCATTCCTGGCACAAAAGCCGAGCAACGGCATCCGCGTGTTCTGTCTGGGGGCCTCGACAACGGCAGGATATCCTTACTGGTACAATGCTGCGTTCCCTTCCTTCCTGAAAGATCGATTGCGAGCAGAATTTCCTGATCGTCCAGTCGAGGTTGTGAATCTCGGCATTACAGCAACGAACAGCTTTGCCGTTCTCGACATGATGCGTGATGTTGTTCGGGAACATCCTGACGCGATTGTCGTCTATGACGGACACAATGAGTTCTATGGGGCGTTGGGGATCGCGTCCCGCGAATCATTGGGATCCTCGCGGTGGCTGGTGAATCTATCCCTTCGACTGATTCACTCGAAGGCATTTATGCTTCTCAGGAATTTATATGGCGGCGTCGTGTCCTCTTCACGCCGGGCAATCGATGAGCGTTCGCGCGCCACAATGATGGAACGAATGGCTGCCAGCCGGACGATCTCTTACGGCAGCGACGAATACTGGGAGGGCGTGAACATATTCCNNGATAGCGGCATCCCGCTCCTTTACTGCACTCAAGTGTCCAATCTTCACGATCTGCCCCCCTTTATTTCGGTGAGACGCAAAGGAATGACCACCGAAGAGCAACGGACATTTGATGATACACTCCGCCTTGCCACAACGCTGCTCCATCAAGGTCACCTAGGCGATGCTGATCGGCTGTTTCGTTCACTGATCGCGATTGACTCACAGTGCGCCCTGGCACGATATGACTATGCACAGTGCCTTGAGCAGCAGGGCCAGTTCCCTGAAGCGACACTGCACTATAAGCGAGCCCGCGATTTTGACGCGGTACGATTTCGTGCTTCTGACGATATCAATGCTGTGATCCGTTCTGTGCGGCCGCCCTGTTTCCCCGTCGACGTTGAATCATCTTTTGCTGCAAATTCCCGGCATGGATTCCCCGGGTCAGATCTGATCATGGAACATCTCCACCCTTCCGCGTACGGCCAGTTTCTCATCGCCAAAGAGATTGCGGAAGCCATGCAGGAACACGGAATCATAATCCCCCGCGAAGAGTGGACACATAAAGAGAGATTCGAGGACGATTCGCTTTGGGAGCATCGCTGGGTTACCACATTGGACGAGATCATCGCCCGACGCAAAACCGAGATCCTTACAGCGGGCTGGCCATTCCATTCCTCCTCCCTTCCCATTTCGGAAATATCCATTGACGACACACTCGGTCAGATTTCCGAGATGGTTGTGCGGGGCCTATGGAGCTGGCGCCACGCTCATGAGGCTGCCGGGGTGTTTTACGTGAACAAGGGGGATTTTTTCAACGCTGCTGCTGAGACCGGGGCGATCGCCAACACATTCCCGCTCGATGATACGCCCAACGTCAATGGAATGAATATAAAACTCTGTGCAGCAAGCGAAAATAGGACTGCGGGGGAATATTGCCTCACGCTCCTTGCATATTCATGAGTTTCCTCTATATTTATAACGACTGTTCACCGGATGATATATGTGTGAGGTCGTCACGAACTCACGGGTTCGCTTTTCAACCTTAGAAATGAAGTTTGAGGGCGCGGTTCGGGTCAAAGAAGTTCACCCGCAAAATCATCGACCGGGTACTGAATGAAGTTCTCTCAGTTCCTTCTTTCGGTCTCTTCCCTGATTCTTCTGCTCCTGACCGGCTGTGGGTCCAATGGACAGATTCCGGGAACCCCCTCCGGCGAACAATCGGGTACGGATATCCGGATCGAGACCCGCACTGACACGGTGTCTTCTGCAGCATCACCGATGGAAGATCTTCGCAACCTTCCGCCTGCACTTTCTGAGGCGAGCCGCTTTATGGTGCAGGTGGGAGCATACCACGATCCCGAACGCGCCAACGAGATGCAGGGAATCGCGCGTGGGCGATTTGTTCTTCCCGTGATCAACGAATTTGATGCTCAACATGGCGTGTACAAGATTCGGATCGGGTTCTTCAACTCACGCGAAGAGGCCGAGGCTTTTCGGGAAAAGATCCGTCACGATTTTCCCGCCGACTACGTAGATGCCTGGATTGTCGCACCCGGATCAGACGACCAATGAAAACCCTAGTCGCAGCTTCGCTTCTCTTCTTGCTTGCAGGTTGCTCGTCCAGAATGGAGAGGTCTGCCGAACCACGATCCGACGAAGGATTGGATGTTCTGCGACGGTACGAGGCGGAATTCACTCCCTCGGATTTTGACTCCCTTCGCACTACCGATTCCTTAGCAGCGACCCATGGAAACCTTTCAAACGCAGGGAACAACTCATCTGTTCTTGATGCGTCAGAATCCATGCAGGGGTTTCGTGTGCAGTTGCTCTCAACCACGAATATCGACGATGCCACATCGATGAGGTCACGCGCCGAAGCCGCGTTTCCCGATGAGTGGTTTTATGTGGAGTTCGACCCTCCAACCTACAAGCTTCGGGCCGGGAATTTTCACAGTCGATATGACGCTGATCGTTTTGCCCGGGCACTCTCCGGCAAAGGGTTTGCTGAAGCGTGGCCTGTTCCTGCACGAATTGTGCGGAACCCTCCTCCTCCTCCTCTACACCCCGCCCCATACCAGGGAGCGAGCGATACTGTCGCCTCGCCCCGATAGCTTGTGCTGTATCTTGCTGCAACCTGCCCGTTGATAGCAATACGAGAGAATGTTATGCAAAGGCTCCCGGCAAGAATCCCGGGAGCCTTGGTTCGACCAGATCGTCTTTTTGGTTGCTATTCAACCGCTGTCCGCTTCGACAGCGTTTTGCAGAGGTCCACCAGTTGAATGAACTCGCTGCGATACCCTTCTTTATCCTCTCCTTTCGCCATTCGCGCCATTTCTATCACATTGTCATAGTTCGTATTTCCCATCAGTTTTGATTCTCTGAGAATCATGCAGAACCTGACAACTGAACAGGCAAACCGGAAATTCTCGGATGTCCTGTCGAGCTTATGCACGTTCGTGAATACCGGTGTCTCCTGCAGTATGCTCACAGTATCCTTTGGCGTCTTATACCGGGTCTTGATCGTAAGCAACTCATCGTCATGCCCGCCATTCTCCTGCGCCGCAGGATGCTGATATCTCAGCGCATCGACGGCAGGGAGTTCGATGTCAGCCCCGACTGGAACTATTTCATAGAACGCCGTGACCGAATGACCTGCTCCCATGTCACCCGCGTCTTTTGCGTCATTGTTGAAATCCTCCTTGTTCAACAGGCGATCCTCATAGCCAATGAGTCTGTACGCTTTCACCTTTGCAGGATTGAATTCCACCTGCATCTTCACGTCCTTGGCAATTGTATAGAGGGTTCCTGCCAGCTGTCCGACGAAGAGTTTCTTTGCTTCAAGGATATTGTCGATGTATGCATAGTTGCCATTCCCTTTGTCCGCCAGCTTTTCCATCTTGGAGTCCTTGTAGTTCCCCATGCCGAACCCAAGCACAGAGAGGGAGATCCCGTCGTTACGCTTTTGTTCAATCAATCGTTCCATTTCTGCATCGCTTGATGCACCGATATTAAAATCACCGTCGGTGGCAAGGATGACCCTGTTGTTCCCGTTCTGGACAAAGTTCTCCTTGGCTATTCTGTAGGCAAGTATTATTCCCTGCCCGCCAGCCGTAGATCCGCCAGCCTCAAGGTTGTCAATGGCCTCAAGAATTCTGTTCTTCTCGTCCCCCGATGTCGACGGTAATGCCAAACCCGCATTGCCCGCATAGGTGACGATTGCGACTTTATCAACGCTGCGAAGTTGATTGACCAACAAATGAAATGCCGATTTGACAAGCGGCAGCTTGTTCGGTTCTTCCATGGAACCGGAAACATCGAGTAGAAACACCAGGTTGCATGGAGGAACACTCTCCATCGCGATGTGTTTCCCTTGCAGTCCAATCATCAGCAACTGGTGATCTGGATTCCATGGAGCGGAGGCAAGCTCCGTCGTGAGAGAAAAGGGATGCGAACCGGTCGGTTCAGGATAGTTGTACGAGAAATAATTGACAAATTCCTCCGTGCGCACTGCATCAACCGGCGGAAGCGATCCGCTGCGGATATACCGTCGCACATTGCCATACGATGCCACGTCGACATCGATGGAAAAAGTTGAAAGAGGATTCNNAACTCGGCTGGGGTCCCCCCTCCATAGTGGCTCATCACACAAGTACTGGCAGCCTTTGCGGACGTTTGCCGGCTGACTGACGAGGACTGACATTCATATTGGATCGAAGCCGCTCTGCCTTTTGTAAAAAACTGCTGGTTCATAGCTGGATTCTTCACCTTTGCCTCTCCAGCAGCTGCGGCGTCTGCTGTTCCGATAGGAGCGCTCTCAAGTTTTGCATCGAGGAGTGCCACTGAATCACCCTGTATCATGACATCCTTCACCTCAAGAATCGCGTAGCCGACTTGACTGAATTGGATTGTAAAGCGTCCAAGAGGAATCGATTTCAGNNTGTTCTTCACGAGGACTGTGGCACCCGCCAACGGTGTTCCTGATTGCGAATCGGTAACTACCCCACTCAAACTCCCCGCGTCTTTCGTGTAGCCCAGACAAATGAGGATGCAGGCTATGAATGTGGCGATGACGGTTTTCATAATAATCTCCTTTTGATTGACATAAGAGGAACACCAGTGAGTTCTGCTTGGCGCAAAATGTCGGTCCTTCCAACATGCCTCACCATGAATACCGAACAGTGTAGGTAACCACCTTCTCTCCATCCTTTTGAGTTGTTACCGGAAACCGCACCGTCGATTGATCCACCTTTTCATATGGAGTGTTGCTTCTGACAATCTCCCATTGACTCCACCTCCATGGGTGTTCGTACACCTGGACTTGAGCGGCTTCCGTCTTGTGGTTGCGCACGCGTATCTCAATAGTTTCTTCAACGACCGAGCCAGACGAAAGCACTTTGAAATCCTTTTGTGCCCGTCCACCGACGATGTCGAAAGAGTTGCCAAGATACAGCTTGACCTCTTCATCCTTCGGGGTATGATCGATCTGGTCTTCGCCGACAAACTGCTCCTTGCCATCAGCATCACGTTGATAGACCCGGACCTTCCCTTTGGGAAGAGGGATGCCAAGGCCGTTGTTTTCCTCATTCTTAAACGTCACATATGTCCCGACCTTGGTATTGTACTGCTGCCCAAAGCTTTCTTGGGTGCGGTAGGAGTAATTATTGCGATAGTACTGCCATTGGTCTGCCATCCCGTCATAGATGAAGACCTTCCGTGATCGCACGTCTTTCCCGGAGGCAAAATCGATTTGCTTCGTCTCTTGATCGTTGATAT
>PMNP01000058.1 GCA_003161755.1 Ignavibacteriota bacterium
GGCGAACGGCAAGGGAGGTCACTGGTTCAGCAGCACGTACGACGAACATCTCCACAATGTGTATAAGGCTCGACGACTCCGTGCGTTGGCAGGGAAAGGCAGCTAATGGCTGCGGTTAAGCAGTTTCACGCTTCAGCACACAATTGACTTCCAATGGCCACATCATGAACCTGTCTTCCATTGTAAGAACCAGCGTGCACGCAGTGCTCATTGGAGGTTTGGCTCTGCTCTTCGGTTGCGCCGGACAGGTTGCTCCTTCAGGCGGCCCGTTGGACACGNNAATGCCGTTCGCGTGAACACCCAGACGTTGGAGATTGAATTTGACAAATATGTCGACAGGAGAAGTGTCGAAGAGTCGATCTTCATCTCGCCGTATGTCGGGGCGTTGGAGTTCGATTGGAGTGGGCGGACTGTCCGTGCAGCCATTGCGGAGACCTTGCGAGCCGGAAAAACATACGTCGTCATGATTGGGACTGATGTGGTGGATTTGCGTGTCCCCGCCAACCACTTGAGACAAGGATTTACGCTTGCCTTTAGCACGGGAGATTCCCTGGATAGAGGAGTCATCACGGGAAGGATCGTTGACGAAAAACCTGAAGGCATTATGGTGTATGTGTACGGCATCACCAATATCAATCCCGACACGCTTAACCCGGGACATACCAAACCCGATTACCTGATGCAGACGGGAACTGATGGAAGGTTCACCCTCACTCATATGGCCTTTGGGAAATATCGTCTCATTGCTGTCCGTGATGAATACAGAGACTTGAAGTATGACAAACAAATCGACGGTTATGGCGTGTGGCGCAGGGATATCGAACTCGGGACTGATCATCCGTCAATTGACGATATCGCAGTACGGATGACGAAGGAGGACACGACCAGGCCTTTTCTCTCGAATGCCCGCGCGCTTGCGCCTCGCAGGATTATTGCACGGTTCGGCGAGCCGATTGACAGTCTGAGTCTCTCCAAGGGAAACGTCTCCATCGTTGATACTCGCAGTGGAGATCCCGCTCCGATACTGTATTGGTATCTTAATTATTCGCAGCCATCGGAGATTGGCATTGTCACCTCTTCGTCTTTGGATAGCGGGCACACGTATTGGGTGAAAGTCCAGGGGTTTACAGATCTGGCGGGCAATAGTGTTGACACGCTTCAGNNCGCTTCACGCGCAGGCGGATTTCTTTGCCTCTGGCGGTGCCGATACTCTTCACCCGCGTCTGACCAGCGCCATTGCGGACAGTATGCGAGACGTGGCGATTGGCATTCCATTGTCCATGACCGTCACGAAACCGGTGATTCGTGAACCAATGGTCAATGCGATACAACTGGCCGATTCATTGGCACAACCAGTACCGGCCGAGGTCCGATGGAGAGGGGGACAGGAAATTCTCGTCATGCCGCGCACCGAATTGCAGCAGGCCGCCTGGTACACTCTCCGTGTCGGTCTCGACTCGTTGCGGGATGTGTACGGAGTTCGGGCATACCGTGATTCCACTCTTGTCGTGCGGTTCAAGACGCAGGACCTGCGCATGACAGGAAACATCGCGGGTGTGATCAACGCCGCGACGGGCGTCCAGGGTCCGTTTGTTGTAACGGCTTTGCGCATAGATCCTGCTCCCGTCGTGAAGAAGAAGACAGTGGTGAAACAGGGAGGTCCGTTCACCATCGACCGGCTTCCCGAGGGACGCTATGCTCTGGAGGCGTTTCAGATGAAGGACAGTCTGGGAACATACCAGTACGGACTCCCGTATCCATTCATGCCGTCAGCGCCGTTTGGCGTCAGTCGCGATACGGTGAAAGTGCGTGCGCGATGGGGGGTGCAAGGGGTAAGTGTTACGGTAGAGTAGGGGGCTAACCCGCGGTCTTTTCGCGTGCCTTACTGATTCTCAATTCAAGATCATGCGCCTGCGTGTTGCCCGAATCGAGAATATACATGCGCTGAATTTCGGCCAAGGCGCTTTCGTAATCCTCGCGTACAAGGTGGGCNNGTAGGCATTCTGAAGGTATTGCGTTAGCAGCCATTTGAGTGCTGCGTCGTGTTCTGTGGGAGGGTTTATCGTTGCGGAATCCACACGGAGAGTTTCCGGCGAGGCTTCGGGGTGCTCCAGCGCGCGTTGGGCCAGGACCGGCAACGAATCGAGAATATCCTTCCGCTGCATTACCGCCGGTTCATTGGCGTTCTTGAATTCCCTCAGTAGTTCGATTTGGCGCTCGAGGGCCATGAAATAGACGCTTCGAGGGAAGCGCCGTTGTTCCTTGTGAATTCGCGCGAGCGCATCGTCATATCCCTCACCCTCCACCGCCTTCAACACTGCATCAAGCCTTTTCTTCAATGCATGACGAGATAACGCCATACCTGCCATCCTGCTGCCTTGATTCTCCCCATGAACGAACTACGGCTGGAAATATACGCGTCTGTTTGGGAAGTTGCAAATTTGGGTTCAGTGGACCGTTGATAGTGTACAGTTGACAGAGGAAAGAAGACAGTAGACAGGAAATTCGTCCCGACGGAGACGGGCAGTAAACAGTAAACAGAAACCCGTTGCCTGAATAGTCCCCCACTTTAGTGCGGGGATGGAAAAAATCAAACTTCCTAACTTACTGGGGAGGTCTTAGCCTCTATTTGACCGACGAGGAATCAGGTGTCAAAATCCTGAAATAACAAAACACCAGGGATCAGGATTTGCCTGCTTCTTCATACTCCTCAATAGGCGGACAACTGCACACCAGGTTTCTGTCGCCGAAGGCGCTGTTGATTCTGCCAACGGACGGCCAGAATTTGTTGGTGCGCAAAATCGGAAGGGGAAATGCCGCCTTCTCACGGCCGTAGGGGAAGGACCATGAATCACTGGCAATCATCTCCGCTGTGTGTGGCGCGTTCTTCAAGACGTTATTCTGTTGATCAGCCGTCCCGCCAACAACCTCCTGGATTTCTCCGTGAATGGCGATCAATGCGGCACAAAATCGATCGAGCTCCTCACGTGATTCGCTTTCTGTCGGCTCGATCATGAGCGTGCCAGCCACGGGGAAGGAGACAGTCGGCGCGTGGAATCCATAGTCCATCAACCGCTTGGCAACATCCTCGGCCTCGATGCCGACCGATTTGAATTCCCGAAGATCGAGAATACACTCGTGAGCGACTCTGCCATGATCGCCACGATAGAGGACCGGAAAATATCCTTCAAGACGTCTCGCCATGTAATTGGCATTCAGAATTGCGGCTTCCGATGCCTGACGGAGACCTTCTCCCCCCATCATGGCTATGTATGCCCAGCTGATGACAAGGATGCTCGCACTCCCATAAGGAGCCGCGCTCACCGGACCGATGGACTTCGTCCCCCCCGTGTTAACCACCGGATGCCCGGGAAGGAACGGAGCCAAATGTGCCGCGCAGGCAATGGGACCCATTCCCGGTCCGCCTCCCCCGTGAGGGATGGAGAACGTCTTGNNTTCATGTTTGCGCCGTCCATGTACACCTGACCGCCATAAGCATGGACAATCTTGCAGACTTCCTGTATACCCTCCTCAAAAACTCCATGAGTGGAGGGATACGTTACCATGAGAGCCGCAAGATGGTTGTGGTGCTGTTCCGCCTTGGATTTCAAGTCGGCAAGATCAATGTTTCCCCGCTCATCGCAGCGGACGACAACGATCTCCATCCCCGCCATGACGGCGCTTGCGGGATTCGTGCCATGAGCAGAGGCGGGAATGAGGCAGACGTTTCTGTGCGATTCGTTCCGTTGATCATGGTAGGCACGGATGACCAGGAGACCGGTGAATTCTCCCTGAGATCCGGCGTTAGGTTGCATAGAGACGGAAGGAAAGCCTGTGATATCCGAGAGCCAGCGAGAAAGTTGCTGGATGATCTCTCGGTATCCTTGTGTCTGAGCATCCGGCGCAAAGGGATGGATGCGGCTGAACCCGCCCCAGCTGATTGGCATCATCTCCGTTGTGGCGTTCAGTTTCATGGTGCATGAACCCAACGGGATCATGCTCGTGGTAAGGGAAAGGTCTTTGGACTCGAGCCGATGAATATAGCGGAGCATCTCCGTTTCGGAATGATACTTGTGAAACACGGGATGCTGGAGGAATGACGTTGTGCGTTTGAGCGGACCCTGGTATCCGGTTTCACCGGTAGATGCGACTGCGGCCGATATTGCATTTCCGTTGGTCCCGGGTAACGCAATAATCCCGAGCAACATGGCGACATCGTCCATTGATGTTGCTTCATCAAGAGCAACGCCAATCGAACCGTCGTTAAACATCCGCAGGTTGACCTGGTGAGCTTCCGCGGCAGATTTGATGGCTGCGTGGCGCCCCAGAGCAGGCACGAAATGGACCGTGTCGAAGAAATCTTTATGAATGACGCGATGTCCGGCACGTTCGATGCCGTTGACCAGCACTTCGGCAAGATGGTGAATCCGGGCTGAGATGGATTTCAAACCTGATGGTCCGTGATACACTGCGTACATTCCTGCCATGACGGCCAGAAGGACTTGTGCAGTGCAGATGTTCGAGGTCGCTTTCTCCCGCCGGATATGCTGTTCTCGTGTTTGGAGCGCCATGCGATAAGCACGCTTTCCTTGAGAATCTATCGAAACCCCGATGATGCGTCCCGGCATGTGACGTTTGTATTTGTCAAGCGTGGCAAAGTACGCGGCGTGGGGACCGCCAAAACCCATCGGGACACCGAACCGTTGAGTGCTTCCCACGACAATATCGGCCCCAATCTCCCCGGGAGGGGTCAGCAATGTGAGGCTGAGCGGGTCGGCCGCCACGACGGCCAAGCCACCTGCGTCGTGCACCCGTTCGATCACTTCCCGATAATCGTACACGGCGCCATCAGTCGCGGGATACTGAAGAAGAACTCCAAGAATCTCGCCGGACAAATCAAATGATTTCCAGGGCTTCACCTCGACGGCAATCCCCTGGGCGTGCGCACGTGTTTGAACGACCGCGATGGTCTGCGGATGACAGGCGGACGAGATCCAGAAAGCGCGCCCGGGCTCCTCGGCGCTGGGCGCCACGGCGTGCAGCATGTGCATGGCCTCGGCGGCGGCGGTGCCCTCGTCGAGCATCGAGGCGTTGGCGATCTCGAGGCC
>PMNP01000102.1 GCA_003161755.1 Ignavibacteriota bacterium
TTCGACAGCCAGTGGGCGGCCTTTTGCTCATCTTTGAGCTGTTCCTGGTGTTGGAGCGCCTTGATGAAGGCTTCCTGAGTGAGATCCTCAACCTGCTCGCGGTCATGTACCATCTTGAAGATAAAGTTGAAAATGGCATCATGGTACTTCATCATCAATTTCTTGTATGCCGACTCGTCACCTTTCAGCGCTTGCTGAATAATCCGGGTATCTTCAGATCGGGATTCACGGCGACGTTTCTCCTGCGCAGGCGTTAGGGTGGGTTGTGCGGTATGTTTTTTTACCTGATGGGGCATAGAGTCGATTGGTTCGGATGAAAGTAGCGAAAACCACCGTAACTATCAAGACGTCGCACCTGATGTCTGGCATTGCTTACAGGGTGAACTTCACAAGGGATTCCGGTGCGGATAGTGATCCCCTTTGGCGTTTCCGCGAGGGCATGTGATTTGTTTGCATCCTCATACCAAAATCCTTACGTTCATTCATGTTTATCACCTTCGAAGGTCTCGACATGAGCGGCAAGACCACGCAGGCGCTGCGCGTGGTGGCGAAACTCAACGCGCAACCCGCCGGATTGAGTTCGCCCGTTCGTTTCCTCCGGGAGCCGGGAGGAACGGCGATCTCCGAACGGATCAGAGAGATGCTCCTGGACAAAGAGAATTTGGAGATGACCGGACTTGCCGAGTTGCTTCTTTTTTCGGCAAGCCGGGCGCAACTCATGCACGAAGTCATACGGCCTGCGCTTACCCGTGGCGAAATAGTGGTCTGCGATCGGTACTGCGACTCCACCACGGCGTACCAGGGGTATGGCAGGGGAATCGATCTCAACGCAATACGCGCGATTAATGAGGTGGCAACCGGCAAAACGCTGCCAGATCTTACAGTGTTCGTGGACATCCCCGTTGATGAAATTGAGCATCGCAGGATGCTGGCGGGAGCAACGTTTGATCGCATGGAGAGCTCCGGCCGTGAGTTCTACGAGCGGGTCCGGAAAGGCTACCATGAGATCGCCGCACAGGAACAGAAACGGTTTGTGACAATCGATGGCACTGCTTCTATCGCCGACGTTGAGTGCGAGGTGTGGAGCCATCTCGTGAGTCGACTGGAATCAATTCAAAGAGAGAGGGCATACTGATGGAGAAGGGAAAGCGATCGAGACGATGGCTGGTGCCGCTATCCTGCATGGTGATACTTCTTGCGACGGCGGGGTTTGTGACTTCGACCGAAAACGACGTGTACCTCAAAATCGATCGGGGCATTACCCTGTTCGGAAGAGTGTATAAGGAAATCACCGCCAACTATGTCGATGAAGTCGATCCGGAAAAATTCATGGAAGCCGGCATCGAGGGAATGCTGGGTACCCTCGACCCCTACACTGTGTATATCTCGAAGGATGAAGGGGATGAAGTTGACTTGATGACCAATGGCAATTATGGGGGGATTGGTGTTACCATCGGTTCGCGGGACGGTATTATGCGCGTGATGACCGTGATGGATGGCTATTCGGCCCAACGACAGGGAATTCTGCCGGGCGACGTCCTCCTTGAGGTCGATGGCATGTCTGTGAACAACAAGAAAACGGAAGATGTCAGAAACCTGACACGTGGTGAGCCGGGGACGCAAGTGAAGGTGAAGGTCCAGCGCGAGGGAGCGAGTCACCCATTGGAATTCGTTCTCACGAGAGAACAGATCCAACTCCACAACGTTACGTATGCCGATTTTGCGTCTCCGGGAATCGGCTATATCAGGCTCGAACGTTTCTCGCGGCGAGCCGGCGAAGAGGTCCGCCAGGCAATCCAGGAACTAAAAGTGAAGGGAAACCTCGATGCGCTGATCCTCGACCTGCGCGGCAATCCGGGCGGATTGCTCGATGCTGCTGTCGACGTCGCAGGGAAATTCCTCCCGAAGGGGAGCACGGTGGTCAGCACCCGGGGACGAAACCCCGAGAGCGAGAAGAAGTTCGTGTCGAATGAAGAACCCCTCCTCCCATCAATTCCTGTTGCCGTGCTGGCCGATCATGGGAGCGCCAGCGCAAGTGAAATTGTAGCCGGCGCGTTGCAAGACCTCGACCGTGCAGTTGTTGTGGGCACAACCACCTACGGCAAAGGGCTAGTCCAAACCATCCTCCCGCTCAGCTACGGCGCTCAGCTCAAAGTAACCACTGCGCGCTACTACACGCCGAGCGGACGTTGTATTCAGGAGGTGGATTACCAGCACAAGGACAAAAACGGAATCTTTGCCGTTACCCCAGACAGTCTGCGCAAGGAGTTTCAAACGGCCCACGGACGGCCCGTCTATGAGCGTGGCGGCATTCATCCCGATTCGCTGGTCTCCGACATCGACGAAGGTCCGATGGTGCGCGAACTAAGCCGCAAAGCACTCTTCTTCTCGTTCGCCAACCGCTATGTTTCCATGCACCATGATGAACAGTACGCCGGTGTCACAGACAAGATCCTTCAGGAGTTCAAGAAGTATCTGGAGACGGAGAAGTTTGATTTTACTGAGGATGGCGAAGCGAAGATCAAGGATTTGCGGAAGATTGCTGTTTCGTCGCATTATAGCCCGGACGTCCTGACGGATATTGGAGAGGTGGAGTCGTTGCTCGTGAAGGAAAAGCAACGGGCATTCGAACGGTATCAGGAATACATCTCGGGTGAGCTTTCCGAAGAACTTGCTGCGCGCTACGGGGGAGAAAAGGGGCGCATTGCTGCATCTCTCCATGAAGACCCCCAGCTTGACGCGGCGATGGCAATTGTGAAGAACGCGCGTTTGTACGGCAAGTTGCTTAAGGAATGACCGGCACACACACTCCCAACCACCATGAGCCTTGTGTCAATTCTTGTCCTTCTGATCGGAGGGAGTGTTGCGGGTTTTCTTGCCGGGTTCTTCGCCGTTGGCGGAGGAATCCTGTTAGTGCCGGTACTCCTCATGTATTATCATTGGATCGGCGTCTCCTCTCTGATTAGCACGCACCTCGCGTTCGGCACAAGCCTGCTGGTGATTGTGTTTTCGTCGAGTTCCACCGCATATCAGTACAACAAGACATCCTCAATCATTTGGCCTCTTGCAATGGCTATGGGCGGAGGGAGCATCATTGGCGGGACATGCGGGTCACTATTTGCAGGAACATTGCCGGAAGAGACGCTGAAAAGGATCTTTGCTGTTCTTGTGCTCCTCGCTGCCGTCGGCCTTTTTGCCGAGCGCACGAAGCCAAAGGGTCAGTCGCAGCCGCCATTGCTCCTCATGCGCGCGGGCGTGGCCGGCGTTGGAGTGGGACTCATGTCGTCACTGGCCGGAGTGGGAGGTGGAACCCTGGCAGTGCCGGTGTTATACTCGTTGTTTCATCTCCCGCTCAAGAAGGCGATGGGGACGTCCAGCGCGACGATTGCCGTAGCCGCGGCATCATCGGTGATANNAGATGTGATCAGAGCCCTGCCACTTGTCGCCGCTTCGGTGCCAATGGCAAGAGTCGGCGTTGCGGTTGCCGAACGGACAAAGGCACCACTGCTGCGCAAACTCTTTGCCACCCTCCTGCTGGTCATGGGCATCAGAATGCTCATTGTGCCGTAAGACCCTTCTCCTGACCGCAATGATTCATGATGGATGAACGAACATCGTGCGCGATGATCCGACGTTTCCGGCGTGGGACGCACAATTTTGGTGGCATAACATTTGCGAGCTACATCGGCAGAGATGGGCCTTTGGTGGAATTCTAAAGCCGGAAAGGGATGTTCAATGGATGCAGTTGGCTTGGTTGCATCGGCTGCGACCCGTTCGTTGCTGGAGGGGCAGGGTCAAGCAGGGCTGACGGTCCGTATTCTGAGAGATGAGATACAGAACGATAAGGATCTGGTCGCGCAAGTTGTCTCCGGTTCGCAACAGATCTCTTCACAGATCTATAACGGACACGGACAAGTCGTCCCTGCACCCGCCGGGGCTAATGTGGACGCAAAAACATAGAGGAGATTGCAATCAGTGAAACGAAAACGGACGGGGGATTCTCTCGTCCGTTTTTATTGTGAGTGGCGTGTCCAAAGAACGTGTTGCGGGGGAAGAGTGCGTTCCGTCGGGTGCGCGGCTAGTGTCTCGACACGCAAGTAACTTGAATATTCTTCCGGGCCCCTTATGCGAAGCAGACCGCAGTGAGCGATTTGCCCTGACGAACTTAGTCAAGGTTCATCTGGGACTCGACACTAGTAGCTATCCTCGTTAATGATGACCCTGCCCCGGAAAACGCGATGAATAACAATCGTGTACGCAATAACCAACGGCATGCCGATCAACGCGATGGTCAACATGACGGTCAACGTTTCCTGGGATGAAGAGGAATTGCTGATCGTCAAACTCAGGGAAGGATCGGTTAATGACGGTCCAAGGTTGGGATAGAGACTTATTGCGCTCAACCCGATCATCGACGCAATGAGCGAAGACGACGCCACGAACGCAGGGAATGAGCGCCTTCTCTTCACATGCAGGGGAATGGCCAGAATGGACCCGAGAAGAAGAAGGAAAAGAATCCAGAAAAGCGGGTTGCCAGTTAATCCTGTAAAAAGATTGGGGGAGACAAACAGGGTGGCGGCAGATGCCGCTGCGTAAAGAACGAGCACGGCAATCCAAGAACGGAATGCCCAGCGGGAATAGCGGTCGCGCAACACTCCCTCAGTTTTCGACATCATGAAGACTGCACCATGCATGAGGAAAAGGCTAAGACTCAATATGCCAACAAGAACAGCATACGGGTTCAGCAGGTCGAAAAACGTTCCGATGTAATTTCCCCGGGTGTCAAGGGCAATGCCCCTCAAGATGTTGCCGAATGCAACGCCAAGCAGGATTGGTGGCAGGAGGCTTCCAATGCCGAACACAATGTCCCACGATTTCTTCCATCCAGTGGATTCCACCTTTCCGCGGAACTCGAGTGACACCGCACGAGCAATAAGGGCCGTGAGGAGAAGCATCAGCGCAAGGTAAAAACCGCTGAAGACGGTTGCATACACTGGAGGAAATGCAGCAAACAGGGCACCGCCGGCCGTCAGAAGCCACACTTCATTGCCATCCCAGACAGGTCCTATGGCATTGAGGTGGATGCGGCGTTCCTGCTCGTCGCGCGCAAACAGGTGGAGTATCCCGACGCCGAGATCAAAGCCGTCAAGAATGGCGTAGCCAATGATGAGGACGCCAACGAGAACAAACCAAGTTCCTTGTAGTAGCTCCATTAGGCTCTCACCTCCTTTGGGGCAAAGACATTTGACACGATGGGATCAGGTCCATGCTGGATCTTCTTCGCAAGCAGGAATACATAAAGACTGCCCAGGGCAAGATAGATCACAGCAAACAAGATGAGGGAAAAGAGAATCTCGCCGGCAGATACCGTGACAGACACTGCCTGGTCTGTGCGGAGCAGTCCGTACACTATCCAGGGCTGCCGACCGACTTCCGCGGCGATCCATCCGAGCTGGCAGGCAATCAGTGGCAGGGGAATCGACCAGACGAAGAGTCTGAGCAGTCGTTGACTCTCCCAAAACGTCTTCTTGTAGATCTTCCACGAGGCAAATGCGGTGACAACAATGAAATACATTCCGAGAATCACCATGTTGTGGAAGGATACAAATGTCAGCCAGAGAGGAGGAATGTTCTCCGGAGGAAACTCGTTGATGCCTTTAATGGGAGCGTTGATATCGCCGAACGCAAGCCAGCTCAAGAGTCCGGGGATTTCAAGTNNCGCAATTCAGGGGGCGGAGTCATGGGATAAGCGAACAGGACCATGGGTGCGCCGTTCTGGCCTGTGTACAGCCCTTCAATCGCAGCAAACTTTTCCGGCTGGCTATGTGCGACTTGTCGCGCATGCTCATGGCCGAACGGCATCACGTTGAGGACGGATACCACCAGCCCAAAAACTACGGCAAGCGTCATTGCCTTCCGGGCAAGCGGGACTTCCCGTTTCTTCAGAAGTAGCCAGGCTGCGATGCCAGCCATCATGAATGCTCCTGTGGTTAACGCGGCGTCCATCGTGTGGAAGAATCGCACGAGTGTGGAAGGATTGAACACTGCGTCCGCAAAACTTACGAGCTCAGCCCGGCCATTGCGCAGGACAAATCCTGCCGGTGACTGTTGCCACGAATTTGCGACGATGATCCAGAAAGCGGATATCGTGGCGCCAACGGCAACCATCAGGATGGAAAACCAATGCACACCCTTCGACACGCGGCGCCTGCCGAACAGGTATAACCCCAGAAAACCAGATTCAAGGAAGAAGGCAAAAATTGCTTCAGCGGCAAGCGGAGCACCAAAAATATCACCAACAAACCGGGAATAGGCGGACCAGTTTGTTCCGAATTGGAACTCCATGACGATTCCTGTGGCCACACCTACCGCAAAGGTGAGACCAAGAATTTTTGCAAAGAATGCGCCAATCCTTTCGTATGTGACATCACCCGACCGCCAGCCCAGCGTCTCCACGATCACAAGGAGCCAGGCAAGGCCTATAGTAATCGGGGGGAACAAAAAATGGAAGCCGACGGTCATGGCAAATTGCAGTCGCGCAAGCAGCACCGCGTCCATGAGGATCTCCTATTGGGAAACTCTACGATGTTAGTAAATTGTTGGAACCCATCGCCGGGCGACGAAGGGCAGGGACCTTATCAGGTGACATCTGCAAACGTGTGGTCTGCAAGGAACTTGCGTACCATCCCTTGCGCTTCACACCAAATCCCATGAACTTCACAGGTTTCAGAACGAGAACACGATTCCGGATGGATGACGCAACGGTTGAGAGCCATCGGTCCTTCCATCTCTTCGATCACCTCGAGCAGAGTGATTTTTTCTGCAGAGCGCGCCAGCGATACTCCGCCCCCGACGCCGCGATGAGAATCTACCAACCCAGCACGTGATAATCGAGCAGCGATCTTCCGGAGGAACGCTTCGGGTATCTGCCACTTCTCTGAGATGTCTGAGATCTGAGCGATAACCCCCGGAGGTTGTTGTGAGAGGTGCACCATCATCCTGATGGCGTACTCTCCGGTCATTGTCAGTTGCATTCGCAAGGCCTCGTGTTGATTAGGCTGGCTCGATCTTCCTCCAAATCAACAACAAGTTGTGTGCCAAATGAGATATTGGTGGTCATGTTTGAAGTACCACGATTGCGCTTGCAATTCGTGCTTTTTCTATTCACTCATCACGTTATCCCGCCAACGATTTGCAGAGTTGGTCACCAACTTCCAGAATTTGGGAATCGCATCAGTCAGTTGATTTCAGGAGAGGGCGTCTTTGACTTTTCCTCGTGTTTTGCTGAAATTGAAAAACCCGCCATGGTTATTCGACAGGGTTATTCATCGTCCGCCGAACAACGCAGCGTGAGCAATCGAATTTCGTGCACCTCTGAGGAAAAGTCACAGCGTGGACAAACTTGTCATTCAAGGCGGGCAGACGCTGAACGGCGTTGTGAGGATTGGCGGAGCGAAAAACGCTTCGCTTGCCCTGATGCCAGCAGCACTCCTGGCTTCTGGAACCTTCCGATTAGGCAACACTCCTGAACTGCGTGATGTCAGGACCATGGCAAATTTGCTTTCCTCCATGGGAGTGTCGATCACGCTCAATGATCACTTGTTGACGCTTGACACGACCGGCGTTCACAGTCAGGAAGCCCCTTACGAACATGTGAAGAAGATGCGTGCATCGATCTATGTCCTTGGGCCATTGGTTGCCCGTTATGGACACGCGCGCGTCTCACTTCCTGGGGGGTGTGCATGGGGTCCCCGCCCGGTGGATCTCCACCTTGAAGGAATACGAAAACTTGGCGCCAGCGTGGAAATGGATCGCGGCTACATCGAAGCCCGGGCGGATCGGCTGGTGGGCGCGCGCATCAACTTCGACGTCTCCAGTGTTGGCGCCACGGGCAACGTGCTGATGGCGGCCGTGCTCGCCCGCGGCACCACATGCATTGAAAACGCCGCCATTGAACCGGAGATAACAGCTCTCGCCCGCTTCCTTGTTGCTATGGGAGCGCGGATCGAGGGGATTGGCACAAGCAAACTCGAGATCGAAGGGGTGAATGACCTGCATCCGGCCGATGTGGAAACCATCCCTGATAGGATTGAAGCGGGAACTTATCTCATCGCAGGCGCTCTCGCAGGCGGCACTGTCACCGTTGATGGCGTCATTCCTGATCACCTCACGGCCCTTCTTTCTAAACTCGAATCGGCGGGATGCAGACTCGATGTTGGGACTGCAAGCGTAACCATTCATGCTCCCGACCGATTGAATTCCGTTGACGTAACAGCGGCGGTTTATCCTGGATTTCCGACCGACATGCAGGCACAGTGGACGGCACTCATGGCAATTGCCGGAGGGACGTCACTCGTGACCGATACAATCTACTTCGATCGCTTCAAACATGTTCCGGAGTTGGTTCGTTTGGGAGCCGACATCGAAGTGAAGGATAATGCCGCCATTGTTCGCGGCGTCGCAACACTCGCCGGCGCTAAAGTCATGTCGACTGATCTTCGCGCCTCCGCTTNNATGATCGCGGGTATGAGACAATCGAGAAAAAACTCGGTGCTCTGGGAGCCTCCATTGAGCGAGTGGCAGGCGAAGAATTCTAAATGCCATCTTTCAAATCATTCCGATCCCGCGAAGCTATCCTCCTCGCTCTCTTGTACGGAGTGCTTGCGTTCGGCTGCACCCGGCTTCCGCTTCTTCATGCAGCGGGCTATGAGTCGTCATTCGTTTTCGCGTTGGCCGGTTCGGTTGCGGCGATGCTGCTTGCCACAAGCCGCCTCCGCCGCCTGCAGAATGCGCCGAATCCTGCGCCGGCGCTTGCCATTGATGAAACCCTGCGCGTGCTCCGGCGATCGATTGCCGATAACCTGCTGCTCCTCCTTCTGCCCCTCGCTATCCTTCTGGCCAATGCCTTCGTCGTCCGGAACTGCTCAATAGCGGAAGGGATCGCCTTTTACGTTCTCCTGCCGGGAGTCAGCGTGTGCTTCTCTACGGCACTGGCCTTCTTCTGTTGCATGCATTACCGTCATCCGCGGGGGGTATTTCTTCTCCTGATGCTCCTCACATTTGCGTATGCCGGACTCATGGGATACACGACTCCTGCAATCTTCTCCTACAATTTCTTCTATGGATACTTTCCCGGATTCACCTATGATGAAGGTCTCCGAATTACTCTCACACTAGTATCGTTTCGCCTGGTAACGCTCGGCCTGGGGGCCGCTTTCCTCTGGGCCGGTGTTCTCCTCCTCAAACACACCCGGCGATCGGATTCGGTATGGATAAAAGGGCGAACGCTCGTCGAGGTCATGTTCAGGCCGAGCCAAAGGGGATTCTCCATCGGCATAGTTGCGCTCATTGCTTTGATCTATTGGTTCCGATGCGACCTGGGATACGAATCGACAGCCTCGTATATCGAGAACCAGCTCGGAGGAGTGTTGCGGACCGAACACTTTACAATCTATTATCCGCGAAACCTCTACGATGACCATGACCTTCAACGCATTGCAGATGAGCATGAGTTTCGTCTGAAGGAGATCATGGATCTCTTCAATCTGCCAAACGTCAGGCCGATCACCTCATTCATTTATCCTTCAGCGGACGCGAAGCTGCGTCTTATCGGAGCCGGCAATACCGACATCGCAAAACCATGGAGCAATCAGGTTCACGTGACTGCCCAATCGCTGCTTTCCACGCTGCACCATGAGCTGGTCCACGTTGTAGCCGGCCGATTTGGACGCCCGGTGATTCACGCAAGCTTCAGTATGGGACTCACCGAAGGGCTCGCAACGGCGCTCGACTGGGAATGGGGATCCCGCACCGTTCATGAATATGCCGCCGCAATGAGAGCACTGGACATCGCTCCCGACATCACCTCGCTCATGACGCCGATCGGGTTCATGTCGCAATCATCCTCCGTCAGTTATGTCCTCGCTGGCTCGTTCTGCCGCTATCTGATCGATCGCTACGGCATCCGGAAGTTCCTCCAAGTCTATGGATCGGAGGACTACCGCACACAGTATGGACGTCCGCTCCGCGTCCTTATTGTAGAATGGCAGGACTTTCTTGACAGGATTGATCTCGACCAGACAGATCTTACGGCAGCGGAGGTATTCTTTCGACGGCCGTCCATCTTCAGCAAAACGTGTCCGCGTATTGTCGGGGAGCGGAACCGGGTCGCGGCCCATGACATGGAAGTGGGCAACTATGCCGTTGCGGAAAGTCTGTACACAATCTCGTCCCTCCAGTCTCAAGGATACGAGGCCCTTGCGGGGCGCGTCACGGCTGCATTGAGGTTAGGGAAGTATGATACGGTGCTCAGTGTACTTGACTGTGCCGTCCTTGCGGACACCCTGCCCGAGCGGTTTCTTCCTCTTTCTCTCCAGCGTGGTGACGCTCTTTGGGCGTTGGGGAGGCGCGACGAAGCGTTTCATGCGTATCGTGCTCTGCGTTCGGTGGATCTCAGCGATGCGTATTCTGAAGCAGCAGGCGCGNNAAGGCGCGCGAATGCTCGCCGTGCATGATGACGCAATCCAACTCGGTTGTCTGAGGTTTTTCCTGAAGGCTGGACCCGACTCAGTGCGCTTGAAGCTCCTCGACTCCATTCTGCTCTCCGTGCCAGATCGTCCACTGCTCCACTTTCTCCGGGGCCGACTTCTGCTTCGCAGCAAACACTTCGAGGAAACAGCGAGAGAGTTGGATTCCATCAATCTCGGAGAGGATGATCCAGTGTTGGAGGCGCTGCGGTACACCTCCCTCGGCTACTGTTCGTATGCTTTGGGGCGGTACAATGTCGCCCGATCAATGTTCTGGCTTTCCCTCAATTGGGATGACAGCGAGGTGGCGGAACATGAGGTCGCATCATGGGTGGATCGATGCGAATGGAAGAAGACGAGACTTGGAGATGGGAAGACTCGGTGACTGAATCACGGATCAAGAGACGGCAATGAACCAACTGGAACAGGGAACAGCCACCATGCCGCATGCTGTCGAATACAAACGGATTCTCCTTACGCGGCTGCGATTTATTGGCGACGTTGTGCTGACTACGCCGATCCTCCGCTCGGTGCGCAACGCGTTTCCTGGTGCCTACATCGCATATTTGGGCGACCGCGAAGCGGTGTCATTGCTCGAAAACAACCCGTCGCTTGACGAAATACTCCCGTACGACTTCTCCCGCCCTGCCATTCTTGAACAGATTCGCGTTGCTCGCGTGGTCCGAAGCAGACACTTCGATTTGGTGATCGACATGTTTAACAACCCGAGGAGCGCGCTTTTGACATTCGCAACGGGTGCCCCGGTTCGTGCGNNGGGCGCGGGGCACTGTACACGGTGCGGGTCACCGATGATGGAGCACCGAAAACGGCGGTGCAGTTTCATAACCAATTCCTGCGGGCTGCAGGGATTACTCCCACTGCGGAGGCAACAGAAATCTTTCTCACTTCTGAAGAACGCGAGGCCATCCACGCAATGCTGCCAGAAGGGAGTGGGCCGCTCGTTGGCATCCATCCCGGTGCAACCTGGCCAGCGAAGCGATGGTTCCCGGAACAGTTCGCCGCCTTGAGCGATGGATTGCAGAAACGGGGAGTGAGGGTGTTTCTGACATCAGGCCCCAATGATACGGATACCATAAGGCAGGTTCTTGAAGCATCGTCGATCGTACCACATGTCCTGCCCGTGCTTCGGCTGCGTCAACTGGCGGCTGCGATCTCGTGGTGCGACGTGTACGTGTCCAATGACGCCGGCCCGATGCACATCGGACCTGCACTGGGTGTCCCTACGGTCGGGCTCTTTGGACCCGGCGAGGAGAACATCTGGTTTCCCTATGATCCATCCCTCGGCCATTCGGCGCTCAGGAAAAATGTTCCTTGCCACCCTTGCCATAAGGATTTCTGTCCTCGGGAAGAAGAGGGGTATATGGAATGCATGAAGCTGCTTGGCGTCGATGAGGTTTTTGCAGCGGTGGAAGGCGGGCTTTCCAAGTAACACCTGCCCGATCCAGTCAAGTATGCAAATCTGGGCCATTCCAGCCTGTTTATTGCATTTCTGGCACCTTTTGCCGATCTTAATTGCTTGCAAAACGAGTGACTCTCGACGGGCGACAAAGCCCGACCGCTTCAATTGCGGGATTCCTTTAGACCTATCACGATGGAGAATATCATGAGTACAACGATTGTCGATGTCGTCGCACGCGAAATTCTGGATTCCCGCGGCA
>PMNP01000064.1:0-4675 GCA_003161755.1 Ignavibacteriota bacterium
CGCTGGTGAAGATCATCGGCACCAGCACCTGTGACATCATGATCCATCCCAATGATGAAAAGCTGGGGGAAATTCCGGGAGTCTGTGGAGTCGTTGACGGTTCGGTCATGGGGGGGTACTACGGGATCGAGGCGGGACAATCCGGTGTTGGCGACATCTTCCTCTGGTTTGTCCATCAACTGGTCCCTGATGCGTACGGCACTTCCTCGGAAGAAAAATTCCAAGGGCTTGAACGTGCTGCGGGTGTGTTGCGTCCCGGCGAAAGCGGTCTACTCGCCCCCGATTGGAACAATGGCAACCGGACAATTCTCGTTGATGTGCGGCTCACCGGTCTCCTGCTGGGGCAAACAGTCCACACCACGGCTCATGAGATCTACCGGGCTCTCATCGAAGCGACGGGCTTCGGGGCCCTCGCCATCATCGACCGGATCGAAGAGCATGGGGTAAAGGTAAAAGAGGTTGTCAATTGCGGAGGATTGGCGGTCAAGAATCCGCTCATGATGCAGATATACGCTGACATCACAGGCCGACCGATGAAGATTTCCCGCAGTGAACAGACGCCGGCGCTCGGAGCAGGCATTTTTGCCGCTGTTGCTGCCGGAGCACCATCGGGGGGGTATGATTCTATAGCTGCGGCCCAGCGAGCAATGACCGGAATCGGCAAGATCTTCACGCCGCGCAGTGAGGAGCATGGAGTCTACAAACGACTCTATGCACTCTACCACCAATTGCACGATGGGTTCGGAACAAAGGAATGGTCGGGTGGGATGTATAATGTGATGAAGGATTTACTCGTGATCAGAGACGAAGTGAGGAGGCTACCCCGTGCTTGAAGCGCTGAAGAATGAAGTCCTGAAGGCGAATCTGGATCTCGTCGCGCTCGGTTTGGTAACGCTTACGTGGGGCAATGTCAGCGGGATCAGCCGCAAGGATGGCCTTGTGGTGATAAAGCCGAGCGGGATTCCGTATGAAACCCTAACAACGGCCGACCTCGTTGTGGTGGACCTTGACGGGCGAGTCCGTGAAGGTGAGTGCAGGCCATCGTCGGACACGCTTACCCATCTTGAGCTGTACAAGGGATTTCCCGCAATCGGAGGTGTCAGTCACACTCATAGCATCGCGGCAGCCTGTTTTGCTCAGGCGTGTCGTGAGATCCCATGTTTTGGCACTACCCATGCCGACCAGTTTGAAGGTCCGGTCCCGCTCACGCGGTTTCTCACCGTGGAAGAAATCGATGCCGGTTATGAACGGAACACGGGAAGAGTCATACTCGAGAGATTCTCGGCATTGGATGCAAAAAGAGTGCCTGGTGTGCTTGTTGCGGGCCATGGTCCTTTCACCTGGGGAGACAATGCGGATGACGCGGTGAGGCATAGCCTTGTCTTGGAGCGGATTGCCCAAATGGCGGCAGGGACCCTGCAATTGAATCCCGCAATCCGGGAACTCCCAATGTATCTGCAAGAAAAACATTATCAGCGAAAACACGGGCCGAGCGCGTACTACGGTCAGAAGAAAACGTAAGGAGAGTGTACCATGCAAAACATTCCTTCTATCAAACCAGGAATTGTGGCGGTAAGCCGTGACTGCTTTCCCATCGAATTGTCGCGCACACGGCGGGGGAATGTGGCTGCAGCCTGCAAGAAACTGAACCTCCCCGTGGTGGAAATCCAGACGATTATCGAGAATGAGCGGGACGTCCCGAAAGCCCTGGATGAACTCCGCCAACAAGGGGTCAACGCCCTGGTTTTGTACCTGGGAAATTTTGGTCCCGAGGGTCCGACGACGCTGTTGGCAGAGAAATTTGATGGGCCGGTCATGCTTGTCGCTGCTGCAGAAGACTCAGGGAAGGATCTCGTCAACGGTCGCGGGGATGCCTACTGCGGCATGCTGAGCGCATCGTACAATATGGGCCTCCGCCGCCTCAACCCGTATATTCCAGAATACCCGATTGGCGACCCGGCGGATATCGCTTCCATGATTGCAGACTTTATCCCCATTGCCCGCACGGTCCAGGGCGTCCGAAATCTGAAGATCATCTCCTTTGGCCCCCGTCCTTATGATTTTCTTACCTGCCATGCTCCAATCCAGCCCCTGTACGATCTCGGAGTGGAGATCATGGAGAACAGTGAACTCGACCTGCTCGATATTGTCCAGGCAGAAAAAGGGAATACAGAAGTGAAGCGCATTGCCAGTGAGATGGCGGTGGAGTTGGGGAAGGGAAANNGGGAAATACGTATCCTGATCTGATCGATAAGCTTGCTCAATATGAATATGCCCTTGAACGTTTCATGAACACCAACATCGGCACTTCAACCTATGCGGCGTTTGCGAACAAATGCTGGCCTGCATTTGAAAAATACTTCGGCCACGTCCCATGCTATCTCAACTCGAGACTTGCGGCAAGAGGTATTCCCGTGGCATGCGAGGCAGATATTTACGGTACCCTCAGCGAGTATATGGCAATCTGTGCCACGGAAATGCCCCCGGCGATTCTTGATATCAACAACTCGGTTCCAAAAGATATGTATCAGGAAAGCAAATCGGCCATCGGTGACTATGCTCTTGATGATTTGTGGATGGGATTCCATTGCGGGAANNTTGTCCAGCCTGTGATGCAGTACCAACTGATCATGCATCGCCTCATGGAGCCGGACCAGCAGCCAAATATCACCCGGGGAACGTTGGAAGGTCAGATAAAGGCCGGACCGATTTCAGTGTTCAGGATCCAGGCCACGCCAGATGCCCGGACACAGGCATATGTGGCAAACGGAGAGGTGTTGAACGTGAAACCAAAGTCATTCGGGTCTATCGGCGTTTTCGCCATCAAAGAAATGGGACGGTTCTATCGTCATGTCCTGATCGAAAAACGATTCCCGCACCATACTGCAATTGCCTTCAAGCACGCGGGGAAAACTCTCTTTGCAGCATCAAAAATGCTCGGACTTACCGACGTCTTCTTCAATCTTCCCAAAGGATCGTTATATCAAACGGAGAACCCTTTTTGAGTTCTCACAAGGCAAGGATTGAAGTCCCGGCTTTTATCAGAGGTTTGATTTTTGACTGTGATGGCACGCTCGTCGATTCCATGCCATTACATGAAAAAGCATGGGAATATACAATGTTGTCGCAAGGCGCCTTGTGGGACTATGATTTCTTTTTCTCCAAGAAGGGAATGAGGGACGAAGACATTGTAGTGCTGTACAACCAGCGGTTCAACACAGTCCTTGACCCTGCACATACTGTCGAGATCAAACACCGATATTTTCAGGATCACGGCAGTGATTTCAAGCCGATCGACGTCGTCGTTGATGTTGTTCGTCGTTATAACGGCATCCTTCCTATGGCCGTGGCATCCGGTGGAACAAGGCGCAACGTGACCCTTCAATTAGAATCGATCGGAGTCAGGAATTTGTTTGCCGTCGTCCTTTCGGGAGACGACAACATCACTCCGAAACCTGCTCCCGATATCTTTCNNCCTCACCTTTGTCAGGTCTTCGAGGATGGTGACCTTGGACTTGAGGCCGCAAGAAAAGCCGGCATGTTTGTCACAGATGTACGTGATTACGAATAGCCCCTGGCTTTCCGCGAGCTTGCCGAAGTAACCACGTTTCTGTTCCTACCCTAATGATTGTCACTCTCCCCGTTCAGTTGCATAATACTAGCCACTCTTTGAAGAGCCCAATTTCATGTTTGCCCCTCATCATCAGAAAAGATGCAAGAGATTATGAGACAGATTGTTGGCATGGATCCTGCGTCAACAGAAGTGTTAAAACGAAAATGAAGGATTGTCTCTAAAACGGAGATGGTTTATGGGGAATGATCAATCAAAAAGCGCTTCTGCTGCAGAAGAACTCCTCCAGTTGGTGAGCTTCTCCATTGGGAAGGAAGTATTCGGGGTTGATATCCTTCGTGTCCAGGAAATCAACCGGATGGTGGAAGTCACCAGAGTGCCGAATTCTCCTGAATACATTGACGGTGTCATCAATCTTCGAGGGAAAGTGATTCCCATCGTCAACCTTCGCCACCGTTTCGGGATGGAGCGGAAGGAGTCGGATAAGCATACGCGCATCGTTGTGGTGGAGCTTTCCGGGAATGTCGTCGGTTTTCTTGTGGATGCAGTGCAGGAAGTTCTTCGCATTCCACGGAACGTTACGGAGCCGCCTCCCGCGTTTTCCGGTGGATTGAGTGCAGACTTCATTACTGCTGTGGGGAAACTTGAAGACCGGCTTCTGATCCTGCTTGATCTCGATAAAGTTCTCGGACAGCAGGAGCAATCGAATCTCAAGTCGACAGCCTCACGAGTGGCGTGAAGTCGCCTTTTATATCCACCCCTTTTTCAAAAGGGCGCTCTTAACCGTCTGTGTGAGAAGCACATAACAGAGCAGGGTGACAGTCAGTATCGGCCAATACAAAATCGGGAGTTCGGTAAATCCCAGCGACGAAGCCAGTCCTGAGTGAGGAAGCCACATCCCCACGGCCATGACAATTCCCGACGTCAACATGAGCGGCACACTCGGGATGCTCTGAAGGAACGGGATCTTGTTTGTACGGATTACGTGGATGATGAGGGTCTGTGTCATCAGTGATTCGACAAACCACCCAGTCTGGAACAGCGCTGACTTAGCTGGATCCCAACAGCCAAACACATACAGCATCACGAAATACGTGGAGTAGT
>PMNP01000064.1:4717-4857 GCA_003161755.1 Ignavibacteriota bacterium
ACGTACTTGAGGATATTCGCGAATACCTTGCGGCCTTCCAGCACCCCCTCTTCCAATACCATCAGACTCTTCTCGAGCAGTATGACATCAGCCGACTCCTTTGCGATATCCACGGCTGAATCGACGGAGATGCCCACATC
>PMNP01000325.1 GCA_003161755.1 Ignavibacteriota bacterium
GACAAGAAGTACCATGAAGACCCCCTCAAGAATGTTGGAAACGGGCGTGAGGATGACGTAAAAACATAAAAAGAAGGAGTCAGGAAGTCAAGACGCTCTGCGTTGACATTCGACATGGTTTTGAATATATTTCGCTAGATCTCTATATCCTATGACGATGCATGGAAACGCGGCTTCATGAGTCCTAATGATCGGAAGAAGCTTACTGACGAGGAGCGACATCAGCTTCTTGAGGAAATCCGTAAGCGCTCGGAAGAGGCAGAACTTCGGCGCATCGAGGAGGAGAATGAACTCCCGGGCGCAGCATCTCCCGTAACTCCATCAAATGATCCGGAGGCTCCGACACTCCCCGCCAAACTTCTTCCTCCGCAGACGAAAGCTCCGGCGCCGTTTCCCACTGCATCCTCGACCAATCCCGCGCCGTTCCCTGTGGTCACTCTTCCCTGNNCGGTCCATCTCCTGAGTCAGCCAGCCAGCGCGTGGTGATCCTGCGGGAGCAGTTTACCATTGCTGTGGAGCGGCGAAAGGTTGAGAAGGCGAAGGAGATCCTCGGTGAATTGGCCCACCTGGAACCGAGCGATCCGGACATTCCGGACATGCATCTGAAGGTGACGCAGCTCGAGCGAGAGCGTCGTCGTGACATTACCCAGGCCCGACAAAACCCGCTCTTTCAATCATCGGAAATGCGCAGCAACCCACCGGTGGTAGACCGGCGTGCCATCAATGAACTGCTCGAAAAGGCCGAGTGGTGCTATCAGCATGAGAATTACGGCGGCGCGCTGGATGCGCTAAGTGCACTGGACAAGCTTGATCCGACAAATTCCGACGCTGCACGCCTGAAGGGAGATGTCGAACGGGCACGTGCCCTTGCCACACAGATTGCCGAGGAGGATGCTCTTGCGCGAGGCGCGCAGAACAAAGCCTCGGGGAAGTCGGACCTCCCTCACAAGTCCTCCGGACGAAAATCGGACGATTACTGGGGCACGTCTGTGAAAGCCGCAGAATCGCTTGGTCTTGAGGAGCTTCCGGATCAATCACCTGCCGCGAAAGTTATTCAAAAACCCGTCATACCGCTGGCTGTACGTGTGGTCAATGCACTCGAGAAATCCAAGAGCGCCATAGCCACGGGGATTATTATCGTCTTTTGTGCCGGACTTCTCGTTGCCGGATACCTTCTAATCAGGAAACTTAAATCCACGGTCATTCCCGCGCGTGCTTCGCTGCTGGTGTTGCCTGCCGTCACTGCAGGCAGCGATTCAGGGCTCTCCCTGATCGGCGATGGCCTGGTTGACGATTTCATCCGTAAACTCGGCATGGTCACGGACATTCGCGTCGTGGCGCCGTACTCTGCGTTCTCTGTCGGATCCTCGTCGACGAACCCGCAACAGGCGGCACGGATTGTGTCTGCCGGATTCTGTGTGCGATGGACCTTGTCCGCCATCGGGGGATCCATCGTCATCGACCAATCGATCGTTGATACGGTCTCATCAAATCCAATCCTCACGAAGCATCTGGAGATCCCCATGCGGGAACTTGCCTCGCAGCGCGCGGATTTGCTCCAGTCAATTCTCGGTGTCACGGGTGTCCGTCCAAGTGAAGAGGAACAAGTCGCACTCAATAAATTCCCCACTCCTGATCAATTTGCATTCCAATCCTATCTGGTTGGCCGCGGCATGCTGAGGCGGCCCGGAATGTACCCCCCATCCCGTGCCATCGATTCGTTCAACCGTGCGCTTGCAGCCGATTCGTTGTTCGCAGAAGCCTATTCTGCTCTTGGATGGGCTCACATTCTTGCGTTTGAATCGGGCGACACCAGCAGCAATCACATTGCGGAGGCGGCAATGTGCGTGCAGCATGCGATCACTGTTGGACTTCGGAACGCCGAAACATTCCGCGTTTGGGGTGCGGTGGAAGCGGGGTATCATCAATATGACAAAGCGATTGAGCGTTTCGAACAGGCGGTGTCGTTCGCACCAAGTGATGCCGAAGCCCGTAGGAGGATTGCCCTCGTCCAGGTGATTCGCGGTGAAGCTGATCAGGCTCTCGGTTCAGCACAATATGCGCTTCGCGATGATCCCTTAAATGCGGATTCTTATGTCATCATGAGTCTTGTCCAACAGTTCGAAGCCGTAACTTCTGGCGACAGTAAAGAGGGCTATGAAGATGCCCTCCATACGTTGGAAGATGGTCATCGCTACGCCTTGGATCGCAGTGCCTATGACAGCAAATATCTCGCGGAGGTGTACTGGTACGTGCAGGACCCCGATCGCGCGTTGGCGATTCTTGTCGACCACGTCGCACGCAATCGGCAGAGTTACGAGGCCCTGTACCTGCTGGGCAGAGTCCAACAGGCAGCCGGGCGTTCAAGCCAGGAATGGCATGACGCATTGGTCCGCGCACAGGATATCCTCGACCAGGAACTGAAGCTGAAGCCGGAAGACGGCGTTTTGTATTCATGGCTTGCCCTTGTCCATACACGCCTCGGTGCGTTCAAGGATGCGGTGGCTGCGAGCCAGCATGCTTTGCAGTTCGGGTCGGACAAGCCGGAGGTTCTCTACAATGTCAGCCGGATGTATTCGCTCCAGCGGGATGTCAAGCAGGCACTGACCTACCTTCGCAAGGCAGTTGACAGAGAATACGATCTTGCGGCCGTTCTCGACATGGATCTCTTCAATCTGCACTCCAATCCAGACTATCTCAAATCTGTAATTCGGCAATAGTCCGGACTCCTCATTTCACCCTTGTTTTGGCCGTTGGACCCCCTCGATGCGTTAGACACATCGAAGACGCCGGAAAGGCGTCTGTGGCGTATTTCCTCTCCCTCTTCGCTGTGATCCATGCCATGCAATTCCACTTCCTGTTCTCATTCGTTGACAATAACTGGTTGATTGGATATATTCGAAACGTAACGTAGGTTCGCCAAATTTCAGCTTATACCATGTTCACAGCCGGACCAAACTTGTGGCAGATCTTGATGACGCGACAAGACAAGAACGACGGAAGAAGGCCGGCGACTATCTGAAGATGGCCGACAAGCTGTTCAAGGGGGGTGATATTGAGGGTGCCGCCCGCCTTGTCCAGATGGCGACCACGGTTGATGCCCAGAATCCCTACGCTATTGCCTATGCCGAACGGTTGAAGCTGGCCCGAGACCAGAAAGCTGCCGTTCCCGCCGAAGGACAGGCGAGTTCTCCCCCAGGCAAGAAATTGACTCCCGGTGCAGTTCCCGCTCCACCTCCTGCTCCAACAACATCCGGCACGGCCCCGATGCAAACGGGGCGTCGCCGTGCCATAACGGAATCGGCAGGAAAGGGCACCGGAGAGGAGGCGAAGCGGCTGGCGGAAGTGGAGGCCCAACGAAAGAGCATTGAGGAACAATCCAAGCGCGCCGAAGCGGAGTCCCGCCGAACGGAAGAGGAATTCAAGCGCAAACTGGAAGATGCGGCACGGCTGATCGAAGATCAAAAGAAACGGCTTGAAGAGGAGAAGAAGCGCCGAAGTGAGATTGAGGAACATTTGCGGACGCTGACTGCAACGCAGGAGAAGCAATTCGGCGAAGAACTGGCTCACCGTCTGGATGAGGAGCGCGGACGCCTCGCGAATGAATTCCGCCGCAGGTTCGATTCCGAGCGCATAAGGATCGAGGCGGAATTCGCCATGCGGCTGCACAACGAGCGGGCGGCTGTCGAGGAAGTCCGCCGCCGGGATGAGCATGATGTTGTGAGTCGGCAAAAGGCGGAGGAAGACCGGGCCCAAGCGCTTGAACAGGCAAAGCTTTCGTTCGAAGGCGAACGCCGCCGCATTCAGGAAGAAGCGGATGCGAAGGTGGCGGAGGAACGCAAGCNNAGGGCGAAGCGTGTCAGCGCAAGCGCTTGAGGAAGCCGCCGGCATTGAACGCCGCCGTGCGGCAGAGCAGCAGCTTCGGACTGTCCAGGAAGACCTACATCGGAAGATGGAGGAGGAACTGCGGACTGTGCGTGCGACGATGGAAGAGGATTTCCGTCAGCGCCTCAACGAAGAGAGAAAACGGATCGAGGAGGACCGGAGGCACGAACTCCTGGAACTGCAGGATACGCAGCGCCAGGCCGATGAGGAAATCCGCCTGAGATTGGAGGAGGAACACGCGCGGCGTCTGACGTTGGAACGCGAACACCTTGCGGCTGAACTGCGCGGCCAGCTTGAAATAGCNNCCCGTTCACGACATAAGGAAGATGAGCGTGTCGCCACAGAAATGCGGGAACGGACCGAGGATGAGCGGAAGAAGCAGGAACGAGAGCAGGAAGAGCGTAGACATCAGGAAGCCGAAGAGATGCAGCGGTACGAAGATGCGGTCAGGCAGGCGATTGAAGAAGGCCAGCGCGTAGCAAAGACCAAGAAGCTTCGGGATTACCTCGATCAGGCGGCAAAGGCGCTCAGCGAAGAGAAATTCGATGATGCCCTGAGGGAGATTACGCGCGCGCTTCACCTGGATCCGTCAGATGCCGAAGCGCTTGACCTGGAGCAGACTGTCTATACNNCTTGATGAGCTTCAGCGCCGACTGGAAGAACAAGCGCGGGCTGATGCCGAGGTGCAAAAGGAACGGGCACTGCGGGAGGCAAAATCGGCGGCGCTCGTCCACAAGATCAAGGAACTGAACCGTACAGGACGCAACGACGCGGCGCTTTCGGAACTGGAGAACCTGTATACCATCGATCCCGGCAACCCCATCGGGCGGGAGATCGAGATGAAGATCATCGCCGAAAAACAATCGAGGGACAAGGCGGAAGCTGTGTCGGCGGAACGTTCTGCCGCGGGCGAGTCATGGCGGCAAAGGGAAGAAGGACAGGACCTCGAACGTCAGGTGGACCGTGACCGTCTGAAACAGGATGCTGCCAGCACGTACCGGAACATGCTCCGACAGGCCTGGGGTGACGGCGTACCGGCGAGCGACGGCAAGGCGATGATTGAGGTTATCCGGCTTTCGCTGGGGATTGACGAACGGGAACGCGCCACGATTGAAACCGAGGTGCGGAACGAATCGTACGCGGAGGCTTTCAAATCGGCCTGGCGCAATGGAATAGTCAATCCTGCCGACGAAAAAACGGTAGAGCCGCTTCGCAATGTGTTCGGACTCAAACCTTTCGAAGCGCATGATATCGAATCGGTCATCGTGCGCAAACGCAACTGATTATGTGGTCTGTGCCTGGAGTCGCCCCGCCAGGACTCTTCTGTACACAACACACCCACCCCATACACCGTTCATCACCAGGATGTTTAGCAGAAGGTAGAATGGCAACACGTTGGTGACGGAACAGATCATCAAAAGAAACAACTCGCTTCCGAGTCCGAGTAGTCCCGACAAACGCAAGGCTGTCGGGTCGGCATACCAGAGTGCGGGGTCAACAGGTTTTCCTCTTCTTGACCACCGGTCAAGTCCGGCCATCATGCGATCCTGCCAGCCATAACACAAGAGATAGATCTGCTGTAGTCTCAATGTCCATGGNNCTGGCATTCACTTCTTCGGAAGTACGATTCGTCTCATACCGCCCTTCAAGATGGAGGAATGATGTCTGGTAGAAGACGTGGTAGGATACGCGGAGCGTAAGAAAAAGAAACGCGATCAACGAGAGGAGGAGACCTTCATTGCCGAGCCCTGTGCGTCGGAGAGAGACTCCCATGCAGCAAAAGACGGTGAAGTTGACGACCACGTCGCCGATGGAGTCAAAAAAACGACCACGCCGACTGAACAGATTCCTCGCGCGCGCAAGCTGACCGTCTGCCGTGTCGAGAAAATCCTTCACTGTCAGGAATATGCCTGCAAGCAGCGTTTGCTCTGGAGTCCCTTGCAGATACAGATACGCGCTGACGAACCCGGATGCTATCACTGCCGTTGTGACCTGGTTCGGTGTGACAGTCGTCCGATACAGTACGCGGACAAGCAGTCCTGCCAATGGGCGGAGGAAATACGTATTGATGAGTTCGTCGGATCGTCTGGATTTCGTCGACGAACTGTAGGTGTAAGGGGATTCCGTTGTCATGCCGAAATGGATCGGGCGAGGATTCTCGCCTCCTGAAGATCTTCCGGTGTGTCGATCTCCATGCAGGCCATCGTGCCGCTCGAAACCGTCCGGAGGTCGGCGCCTTGGTCGATCAATTCCTGGAACGATGCCTCGTAGAACTCATAGCGGTCTTTCCTGCGGTCCAGGATGGAAAAAAGACTGCAAGCCGTCTTGGGCGAGAATTTTTCGATCCCGATGGACTCACCGGCCGCCCGTGGAGGATCGATTNNTCCTTTCCCATCTTCCCTTCGCGGATGATCAACGCATCCGGATATGGAGAATCAATGAGGGTGTTCAAGAGCCGGGGTTCAAAGAGAATGTCGGCATCCATCATGAGGATCCCTGAGTCTGCGGTGACGCGGCCGGCAAGCCAGAGGGAATAGTTGTTGTTCGTCGTTTCGTAGAGTTCGTTGTTGGCGAACCGAACCCGGAGAGGAAGGTGATAGGATGCCGCCGCCTCTTCAATCATCCGGTGAAGATATCCCGTGACAACCACACATTCATCGATGCCCGCAGCGCCGAAGGCACGCAGCGTTCGTTCGAGCAGGGTGTTTCCTCCGATGTCCAAAAGGCACTTCGGCCTGTCGGCGGTATGAGGACGCAGGCGCGAACCAACGCNNCCTTTGCATTCTGCTCCTTGGTGCCGACTGTGATTCGAATGCAATCCTCCAATCCGGGGTCGTCCAGGAATTTCACTATCACGTCGCGCCGTTCAACACCCGATTTCAAGCCTTGTTTCAAGGCCTTGGGGTAGCGAACCAGGATAAAATTGGCTTCTGAGGGAAACGGCGTAAAACCCTGGAGCCTGGAGAATTCGTTAAAATACATCTCCTTGTCTTCCTCCATGAGCTTGGCGATGCGCGGGTAATACTCCTTGTCATCCAGTGCCGCAAGCGCAATCTTCTCGGAGAGCAGGTTGTAGCCAAGATACCGCGCGCTGAATTCCACAAGCTGAGCAAGATCCTTCCCGACGCAGGAATAGCCGATCCGCAATCCGGCCAGGGCAAAGTACTTTGAAAATGTTCTCAGGATCACCATCCTGCTGTGCGCATCGAGAAGCGTCGCAAGGTGTTCGTTGGCGCTGCGGCTGAATCCATAGTATGCCTCGTCCAGTACAATGACGGACGATGTGCAATGCTCCACGAGCGAATGCAATTTGTCAAGCGAAAAGCTGTTGCCCGTCGGGTTGTTGGGGGAGGCGATGAGGATCACCTGGGGATGGTGGCGATCATATTGATCGATCATTTCCTGCACGTCGTACTCGAATCTCCCGTTGTGCTCGTGCATCGAGTAGTGGGTTTCACGTCCGAACACCTCCTTGGCCACAGATTTGTAGTACCACCAGGACTGGTGAGGGAGCAGGATTGTCTCATCGCGATGGAGGTAACAGTGTACGACCTGTTTCAACATATCTTCGCTGCCGTAGCTCAGGAGAATCTGTTTTTCCGGAAGCCCGGTGTCGTGACTCAGACGTTCGGACAGATCGCTCTTCTTGCCTGACGCATAGGCACGGGAATACAGACTCAGCTGCTCAAGGTTCGCCTCACGGAGCACTTTGTAGCACGCCGGAGCAGGTCCGTATTGGTTTTCGTTTCGGTCCAGGTAAATCCTACCCATAACCACCTCGTTCTGAGATTTGTTGATAAGTGTTCATCAAAGCCGGAGTCAGAGATCCGATCCGGATGATGAGCGTAGTTCGTTGTCCAGTTGACGTTGTACCCTATGCTGCCAAATAAGCATGAAGAGGAGATAGAGATTGCCGGGGATAAGGACGATCCAGCAGAAGAGATCGGGGCGGCCGGCAATCGCCGCCACGATGAGTCCGGTTCGGTTGGTGGTGGCGCCGAGGACGGTCCACCACTGCATGATGCGCAGGTTATATTTCCTGAACATTTCAGGAGGTGCCTGGGTCTTGAGATCCTCTTTGAATTGTGAACGCGATTGGAGTTCCATATATCTGAGATAGACACGCAGCGCCAATCGTTTTCCCCATCCCTTCCGGGAAGCGGTCAGGGTTTCCAATTCACTCGTAACGCGCTGAAGTTCCTGGCTCAGGAAATTATGCCGGCCACGAACATTGGAGATATATTCCTGTTGATAGTAGTCAAAGACAAAGGCATGCAAGGCNNCCGTCCACGAGCCTGCCAAACGGCGAGCCGCTGTTTTGCAACCGTGCCAGCATGCCATCGCCGCAATCAAGCATATTTGCGGTCGCATACCATGCGCCAGCCGCAGCGAACGCACCATCTGTCCCTCCGGCAAAACACCATGCAGAGAGCATCCCAGCGACAAAAGAAAGAAATGTTACCTGATTTGGAGAGACGGGAAGACGATAGATGAGTTTGACAAAAACAAAGGCGATCGGTCTATAAAAGATGAGGTCGAGGATCTCCTCGGCTTCAGCCATTCTCAACGAACTTTTGTATTCTTCGATAAGAGACATCCTTGATCCAAATCTCAAGTTGGCGAATATCTGCAAAAACCGCTAAACGGCATGTTTACTCATTCGGTTTTTTTGCCTATATTTATTGCGGCAATGCCGATGATCAACCCGGAGACTGCTGGAAGGTCCGCCGCTCCTGGTGGGGGAGTGAATGGCAGTCAACTGAGGCTGTATCCAATCTGAAATTTACGAAAAGGAATTGAATAGTTCACTATGGCGACCAAGAAATTAGGCAGAATTGGCATCCTAACAGGGGGCGGCGATTGCCCGGGCCTCAATGCGGTTATTCGCAGCGTGGCAAAACCTGCTATGGCACACTTTGGAACCAAAGTGATAGGGATTCTCGATGGGTATGAGNNAGTGCGGGGTATCATCAACCAGGGGGGGACGATCCTCGGCACATCCAACAAGGGTGATCCGTTCCATTTTCCCATGGGGGAAAGAGGAAACATCAGGATCATCGACGCGTCAGATCAGGTGCTGACCCACTACAGGGACTGGCAGCTCGACGTGCTGATCGCCATCGGAGGTGATGGCACACAGACGATTGCCCACAAGTTATCAGAAATGGGGCTGAATATCATCGGGGTGCCGAAAACCATTGACAATGATCTCGATGCAACGGATATCACCTTCGGACATGATTCGGCCCGGGCTGTTGCCACAGAAGCGATTGACCGGCTTCAGACAACCGCTTCAGCGCATCACCGGGTCATGGTAATGGAAACGATGGGACGGTATGCCGGATGGATTGCGCTTGGCGCCGGAGTTGCCGGCGGTGCGGATATTATTCTCATTCCCGAAATCCCCTTCTCCTGGGACAAGATCTTTGAAACCGTCCTTAAGCGAAGTAAGGGGGCGAAGTTCAGCATTATATGCGTTGCAGAAGGTGCGCGGCCGAACGATGGCCAGTTGGCGGTAAAAGAGATGGACGTCAAGCGTACGGATCCTGTCCGACTTGGTGGCATTGGTGAACTCGTCGCCAAGCGTATTGAGGACGAAACAGGACTGGAAACTCGTGTGACTGTGCTCGGCCATGTCCAGCGCGGCGGAAGCCCCACGCCGTACGACAGGATTCTTGCGACCCGTTTTGGAACAGTCGCCCTTCAGTCTGCCTCCGTTGGTGAATTCGGCGTTATGGCGAGCCTTCAACGGGACAATGTGTGCGTCGTTCCACTCAAGGATGCGATCGGCAAACACNNGCAAACAACGAGTGGTCCCCATGGATTCTCAGCTTCTTTTCGCTGCGCGTGCCGTCGGGACTTGCCTCGGGGACTGATCACGTTCTTGCTGCAGAGTTGCATCTCACACAGCCTGCCCGTGGGGCGGGCTGTTCTGTCAGGTAGCGGGAAATTTGCCCTCATGCCAGGAACGGGTCATGTCCAGCCAGAAAATCAGACCTTTCCATTCTCCCAATTCCCTGTACCGTCGTTCGATCGCCGCGTCCGAGACCTTTCTCCCCCGTGAGTGAAGTTGGAAGTACTGCGACCTCACCCAGGAATCAAGCGCAAGCGANNCGGAGCACATTCCCCGCAGCATACGGACCCATGCCCTTCACCTGCCGTATTTGCTCTTCCAACTCCCCGGCAGCGATCCCGACATCTCTCCAGCGTTCGATCGGAAGTTCCCCCGATGCAACTCTTGTCGCCAATTCGCGAAGATACGGCGCCCTATAGCCTGTGGAACATCGGACTCGAAAATCCTTTTCGCTCAACGACGCGAGCGCTTGAGGTGTGGGAAAAGCGAAGTGGATGCCGTCTGTCGTCTTTCCCGCGGTCCTGACAATCTTCGTCACCATAATTGTCGTCAGTTGCCATGTNNCGTCGTGCAGATGATCTTCACCGCGTCTTCAAACGCCGACGGCGATCGCAACAACCGGCCGGCTCCTGCTTTCTGAATCCAACGAAACGAGGGATGGCGGTTGGCAATGTTGTAAAGCCCCGACAAATCCTCATCAACCCTCAAACACGACCGGATGAGTTCTCGTATCTCCCTTAGGTCAACAGAATGGAGGGTTTTTGCTGCGGAGAGCTTTATCGACAATGCACTCTTGCCGCCGTTGATCATCGCATGGACGATCNNTTGAGTAATTCAAAAGTGTATTCAAGGGTTTTTCGGTCTGGGCCGTAGCGAAATGGCGGAAGGGAGCACCAGCCGTGACTCAAGGCGGTTCTGTGGAAGTTGAAGCCCGGAAGGACGCGCAGGTTTATGGTGGAAAAAAAGTCTGAGGCCGGAGGTTCAGCAACGGCGGGAAGCATCAGAATTTTCCCAGCAGCACTTCATTCGTCGGAAATTGTTGAGTAAGCTTCAACACCGTAAGCATCGCATCGCGAGGGGAAAGCCGTGCAACGGAGCGGCGGAGGTTTTGATACCGACCGCTTTCCTGCCCAAACAGCAGCTCTTCCCGCCTCGTCCCAGACGATGCGAGATTGATGG
>PMNP01000010.1 GCA_003161755.1 Ignavibacteriota bacterium
CGATGACGATTTGCCCGTCCTGCCGTCGGAGCCGGACTTCTTATGATCAATCGTTTGCGTCATGGATGAGGGCCTAGTGTCAGTGCGGTATACGGTTGCGTAGGGATCAAGATGAGAGATACACGTGGCAAAAATACATCATTTTCCGGGGAATAGATGTGACCAAGGGCACCCCAGGTGGTAACTCCGGAGACTCACCCGGGCGTCAACCAGCGCCTTNNGATATTTTCAACCACATTCATGTGTGATATTTGTTGACCCGCGGCGCAGATGCCGGGAATCGGTGACGCGTGTCATTCGTTGCCGATCCATGCCTCGATATATTGGATAGTAGTTCCGAGGCACAGATGGAGCAGCAGAGTCCGGAAACGGACGGCCTGTTGCTCTCAATACAATCCGGTCGTGACGCCTGCATCCAGCGCGGATAGGCAGAGAGGTAATCATGCGATATGCTCCGGGTTCCCTTGTTCGTCTGTATAACACAACGCCGATCTGGGTCCGCTCAATTGCCAGTACACTCTACGGAGGGCTCAAGAACCGACGGGAGAAGAACGGGAAATTCCGGAGGTATCTTCATGAAGTGGAGAAGNNTATCAACCCCGGCCAGATACAGACTCCCAATGATCTGAAGATACTGCCGACGCTGAGTAAGGAGACCGTCCGAAACGAATGGCCGCGACTGATGGCACCCGGATACCGGAGAAGCAGGCTACGTTCAGAATCAACATCAGGGACAACTGGAACGCCGCTTACGGTATGGATGACGGACGAGACGTATCTCCGGCAGAAGGCGGTTCAGTGGCTTCAGTACAGCTGGGCCGGATATACGGGCCGGCAGTGGGTGGGCGTTTTCGGCGGATACAAGATCGTCCCATTGACGAGGCACAGACCACCTTTNNCTCCTCCCCCACGTTGTCGCGAAGTTACAGTCGTCGAACATCCGGTATCTGATGGGGTACCCTTCTGCAATCGGGATCGTGGCCCGTTATCTGGCCTCCCGCAACCAATGCGTTCCGCTGGAAGGCGTATTTCTCAGCTCGGAACCCATCTATGATTGGCACGTCGAGGCGATCCGTCAGGCATTCGGTTGCCGCGTGTTCAACTATTTCGCGGCGACCGAAAAGGCGGTCTCCGCAACAAGCTGCGGCGACTCCCTCAATCTGCATGTGAACGAGGAAATCTGCATTCCGGAATTCACTCCGGCCGCACTCACGGACGGAAGACGAGTCCTTCTCGGAACTTTGCTCACAAACTACGCAATGCCCTTGATCCGTTACGAATTGCATGACGTATCCTCAGAAGTGCCCACCGCGTGTCCGTGCGGCAGGGCTCATGGATTGATCGGCCCCATAGACACAAAGGCAGAGGACTTTATTGTCACTCCCCGGGGTTCACTGGTGTCCGCGTCGCTCCTGACCTTTCCATTCAAGACAGCACGGGGAATTATCGCATCACAGATTGTGCAAGTCGATCTGACCACGCTGACGGTGAATGTTGTGACCAATGAACTCTTCCGGCCGGAGGATGCGGCAAAGCTCCGCGCCGATATCGGTTCTTGCGTGGGGGATGAAATGCGAATCGAGATCGCCAGGGTCGCAGATATCCCGCGGACGGCCAATGGCAAGTTCAAATTTGTCGTGTCGGCACTTTCGAAGGATCATGTTCTTGATTTGCTGGCGTAGGGCTCTACGATGATCGGTCTCACGGATCGNNAATGTCAACGGATGACCGCGAAACATACTGGCAGTCACTGAGATCGCTCGAGGAGTGGGTGATACGCAACAACTACAAGGCTTACGATCCTTTTGACGGTCTCTCGTCATTCCTCCGACCGTTGACATTGTATCGCAAGCTCCCTCAGCAAGTACTCCAGCAGTTCATTCGTCGAAATCCGCTCAATCTGCGCCCGCTCCTCGGCATTAAGCCTCATACGAGTACGAAAGGCATGGGATTTTTGGCGGGGGGGTACCTCAAACTCTATGAGCTGACCGAAGACGACTCGTACAGGACGAAGGCAGTCTCCTGTCTTCAATGGTTGATGGACAACTCTTCCCGGGGATATTCCGGGTACTGCTGGGGTAACGAGTTCGACTACATTTCTCGCGGCTATTATTTGCGNNTCGGCCACTTTTTCATCGAAGCCTACAGGGTGTTGAGGGATCCGAAATACCTTGACGTGGCATCCAGTGTCGCTGACTTCATCTGTAAAGATCTGACAAGGATCCCTGCCCCGGTCGGCTTCTGCTTAAGCTATGTGTGTAACAGCGATGTCGCTATCCACAATTCGAATCTTCTCGGTGCGAGGCTGCTGGCTGAAGTATACAAAGAGAATCCCCGGGACGGATACCTCACGGCAGCAACAGAAGCGGTCCGCTACAGCGCCAACGCACAATTGCCAAACGGTGCGTGGTACTACGGTGAGGAGAAGAAGTTTCACTGGATCGACAATTGGCATACGGCCTACAACCTTGATTCTTTACTGGATTTTCAGAGGAACACGGGTTCCGCAGAATTTGAGCCCTGCATGCTCAGAGGGTTGGATTTCTACATCACGCACTTCTTTCGGGAGGACGGCGCCCNNGAACCCCTACCTTCCACTGGGGCGCGACAACCATGTTTCACGCCCTTTCACACTTGCTCCTGACAATGAGATGAAACTGCTCAGAAGCGGTGTCGGTCCTGACTCCATGGTTGTAAGTCGATATGATGGGTGTTGACATGCGCCTAGCGTTCGGTCAACTCCAGGCGGGAGTTCGCGGAGGAGTCAATACGGCTGAAGCGCCTTTCATCCGAGAGTTGGAACAGTTGCCCGGAATCACCGTCAAGACCTTTCGATACGGGCGCGACGGTGAACGG
>PMNP01000187.1 GCA_003161755.1 Ignavibacteriota bacterium
GGGCAAACCTCTCGTCGAAAAGCTGTGCGTGTCAATGGGAGCCAAGAAGGGGGATCTTATCCTTTGGGTGTCGGACATGTGGCAGAAGACGTACTCAACCTTGGGCACGTTAAGACTTGAAATTGCACGAAGGTTGAATCTCATCGATGAATCGAAATTGAATTTCCTCTGGGTGACGGAATTTCCGATGTTCGAGTGGAGCGAAGAAGAGAAACGTCATGTCGCCATGCACCATCCCTTCACCGCGCCGCATCCCGATGACGAAGCGCTTCTTGACACCGACCCGACGAAAGCACGAGCGCGAGCGTACGATCTCGTCCTCAATGGAAACGAAGTTGCGGGAGGAAGCATCCGTATTCACGATGCAGCGATGCAATCAAAGGTTTTTCATCTCCTCGGGATCGAAGCGGGGGAAGCCCAGGAGAAATTCGGATTTCTGCTGAACGCTTTCAAATACGGCGCTCCGCCTCATGGTGGTGTCGCCTTTGGATTCGACCGGCTCGTCATGCTGCTTACAGGCATGAAGTCCATTAGGGATGTCATTGCCTTCCCAAAAACCGCCAAGGGCACGTGTTTGATGCACGAAGCTCCTGGCGAGGTTGCAGAAAAACAGCTTCGAGAACTGCATATCCGCATTGTCTGATTGCGGCAGCCACTTCGTGCTTTCCCATCACGGAGTTGACCAGACGGGATTGATGCCGTGAAAGAACACAATCGGATCGCAAGCGGTCAGGGCTTCTGGGGAGATCTTCCTTCAGCGCCCATTGATCAGGTCCGCAACGGACCGATCGATTATCTCGTCATGGATTACCTCGCCGAGGTGACCATGTCGATCCTGCAGAAGCAAAAGCGTCGCGATGTAACCCTTGGTTATGCGCGTGATTTCCTTCCGCTGATGGAGTCGCTCCTTCCCGAGCTTGTTCGTCGGAATATCACTGTGATCACGAATGCCGGAGGAGTGAATCCGGAATCGTGTTGTGCTGCGCTGTGTGAGATTGCAAGGAAAAGTGGCACACGCGGTGTGAAGATTGCCTCGGTCGCCGGAGATGACATCCTTGGACAGCTTCCAGGTTTGCTCGCCGGCGGGCACGCGTTAGCCAACATGGATACCAGCCAGCCGTTGGCAGGCATCCTCGATCGGGTAGTGAGCGCAAACGTCTATTTCGGTGCGTGGCCTATCGTCGAGGCCCTGCGGCAAGGAAGCAGGATTGTTGTCACCGGCAGGACCACCGACACTGGTCTTACGCTGGCGCCAATGATAGCAGAGTTTGGATGGAAGAAGGAAGAGTGGAATAAGATGGCCTCAGGGACTGTCGCAGGTCATATTCTGGAATGCGGCGGACAAGCCTCCGGAGGAAACTTCTCGAAGGACTGGCAGTCGGTTCCTGACCTGGCGCACATTGGTTTTCCAATACCAGAAGCCTATCCCGACGGAAGTTTCGTGGTGACAAAGCACGAGGGGAGCGGGGGGCTGGTGAGTCGGCAGACTGTTGTAGAGCAATTGGTGTACGAAATCGGCGATCCCTGCAAGTATATAACCGCGGATTGCGTCGCAGACTTTACCACGATAGCGGTGGAGGAAGTCGGCGCTAACCGGGTTCTGGTGAAAGGAATACGAGGTTCAGCCGCAACGGAATTCTACAAGGTGTCTGTGGCATTTGAGGATGGATATACAGTTGTCGGGACGTTGACGTATTCCTGGCCGGATGCCCTCGCGAAGGCAAAAGCGGCAGATGCAATCCTACGCACGAGGCTTCAAGATCTGGGACTCCAGTTTGATGAGTTGCACACGGAATATCTTGGATATGATGCATGCCACGGGCCATTGGCGCATGCANNGATGTGAATGAGGTTGTCCTGAGAGTGGGAGCCCGCTCGCACGACAAGTTCGCTCTGGAACGTTTTTCGAAGGAAATTGCGCCGCTCATTCTTACTGGGCCGCCATCGGTGACGGGCTTTGGCAGCGGCCGGCCGAAACCAAGCGAAGTGATCGCTTACTGGCCCGCATTGATTCGGAAAGACGCTGTCCAACCGATTGTGAAGGTTTTTGAGACGTGAAGATACTCCTCTTGGATATTGCCCACGCCAGATCCGGAGACAAGGGCGACACTGCGAATATCGGAGTGATCGCCCGAGAGGAACATCTTTATCCCATTCTGTGCAAACACCTTACCTCCGAAAGGGTGAAGGAATATTTTGGTCCTCTTGTCCGCGGACCGGTGGAGCGATTTGAGCTGCCGAACCTGTGGGCCTTGAATTTCCTGCTGCACGAAGCCCTTGGAGGTGGCGGAACCGTCACGCTGCGGCATGACGCCCAAGGCAAGACCCTGGCAGCGGCGTTGCTTCGAATGGAGATGGATGTTGAAGAGGGATTATTGGCTCCTAACAAGGCCGGGTCACGCGGAAGATCGTGTCCGGTGTTGATTACCAAGGTGGTGTTGAATAGGTAGGGATCCAGTAGGTGGTTCAGTTGCATGAGCCTGAACAACAAGACAGGATTACGCCAGGCGGCTCGCGAATCTGCTCGAGAATTGCGCAAATGCCAAACGCGTGCGGAAGCCATTTTTTGGCAAAGTGTGAGGAATCGTCGATTCAGGAATCTCAAATTCGTTCGACAGTTTCCGATTCTGCACGACCTTACCGGACGGGAGACATACTACGTTGTCGATTTCTACTGCGCGGAATATGAGCTCGTGATTGAAATTGACGGAGGCATTCACCGTAAACAAAGTGACAATGACAAGAAACGGGAGCGGGTTCTGAAGTCCCTTGGCTATGTTGTTGTTCGTTTCTCGAAANNGCAATGGTTCCCAACTCATCCCCGTCCCTTCCCTTCAGAGAAGGGAAGGGAGTGATCCGCACCATGAGGTAGTGCATATGTTGTAATTTCTTTTTCCCTCTCTTCCTTGACCGCCATGCTTTTTGGCGGTTTGACGGTTGAGCCTCATGCTTGCGCATCCGCCACGTCTTTTGGCGGATGGCGGTTTGGCGAGAGGGAGCCCGGCCTAAACTCGGCAAGGGTGAGTTGGAAAGCACAACTTTCCGATTGTTCAGCACGCCGAGGCGGGTTTGCACGAATGACCAACAAAGCACAAACGATTCAGTAAGACAAGCCACCGCAATAGCAGGTGGTATTTCATTGCTGCTCAGGGATAATAGGAATAAACTGGACCCATATGTTTGAAGACTTGCGCGACAGTGTGAAAAATCTTCGAGGGCGTCTGTCGGCTCTCCGGGGTTTTCTTTGACCTCGATCGACGGGAACGTGAAATTGCAGAGCTGCAGAAGAAGAGCGAATCGCCCGACTTCTGGAGCGATAATATTGCCGCCCAGAAGACGATGAAGCACGTCAGCGCCCAGAAGGAATGGGTGGACGGCTGGGAGAAACTCCGAAAGACGCTTGATGACGCAGAAGGGCTGATTGATCTCGCGGCTGAATCGTCTGACACATCGTTCGGCGAGGAAATACGGCGCGAGCTCGCCGTCGTCCTCCAGGGGATCGAGGATCTCGAATTCAAGAACATGTTGAGCGGTGATGACGACGAGCGGAACGCCATCCTCACGATTCATGCCGGGGCTGGCGGGACGGAGGCGCAGGACTGGTGTGAGATGCTCCTACGCATGTACACCCGATGGTGTGATCGGAAGGGGTTTTCCGTTTCACTTGCTGACAGGCTCGATGGAGATGGCGCCGGAATCAAAAGCGCCACAATCGAAGTGACGGGAAAGTTTTCCTATGGCTATCTGAAAGCGGAAAATGGCGTCCACCGCCTTGTGCGGATCTCACCGTTCGATGCCAATGCACGGCGGCATACATCCTTCGCATCGGTGTTTGTGTATCCGGAGGTGGAAGACGACGTGGAGATTGAAATCAACCCGGCAGATTTGAAGATCGACACATACCGTTCAGGCGGCAAGGGCGGGCAGAATGTGAACAAGGTCGAGACCGCCGTACGCATCACGCACGTCCCCACGGGAATCATTGTGGCATGTCAGCAAGAACGTTCGCAATTCCAGAACCGTGAGCGCGCGATGAAAATGCTGAAATCCCAGATGTATCAGCGTCGGAAAGAAGAAGAGGAATCCCGTCTGAGCGCCATCGAAAGCACAAAGAAGAAGATTGAGTGGGGGAGTCAGATCCGATCCTACGTCTTCCATCCCTACAACATGGTGAAAGATCACCGGACGGATATCGAAACAAGCAATGTCCAGGCAGTCATGGATGGCGGACTTGACGAATTCATAAAAGGATATCTCATGGAATTCAGTCCGAAGGGCGATGCCTGATCCATGTCGTACCCTTCCTTTATCGCCGCCCGGTACCTTCGTTCCCGCCGCAATGCAGGATTCTTTTCCTTCATTGCATCGATTGCCATTCTAGGCGTCGCACTGGGAACGGCAGCACTCATCATAGCGCTTTCAGTGCTGGGAGGATTTGAACGGGAGATTACGGAAAAAGTTGTGGGATTCACCAGTCAGGTCCAGGTCTTGTCCTTTCAAAACCAACCTCTCGCCAACCCGGCCCGAAGCATCGCCATGATGATGGATTCGATTCACGCCATCAAGTCGGCCTCGCCGTTCGTCTTCCGTGAAGCGCTCATCCGGAGCCGTGACGGCATCGATGGGGTGTTGGTAAAGGGGCTGGATCCTTCCAACGACAACTCATCGACGAAACGCTATATTGTTGCGGGAGAGTATGACCTGCAACGTGAGCAGGGCGCATCGCCAAAACTCATCATTGGCATGAAGCTCGCGAAAAGGCTGGGGCTGGGCATAGGCGATCGGGCGACGGTGTTCGGCGTGGGGAGGTTTCCTGACGATGGAAGGACGCGCGTGATGCAGTTCCGGGTGTCAGGCATTTACGAAAGCGGCATGGCCGAATATGACGATGTGTATGCATTCACGGATCTGAGCGATGCACAGGCATTGTTTCAAATGGGCGAAGCGGTGTCGGGGTATGATGTGATGCTGACCTCCGTTGACAGTGCCGAGAGCGTGGCCGATGAAGTGCAGAGTCTCCTGGGTTATCCGCATTATGGCCGGACAGTTTTTCAGACGTATCGGAACCTCTTTAGTTGGATCGAGCTCCAGAAAAAACCCATTCCGATAATCCTGGGCTTGATCATCATCGTTGCCACGGTAAACATTATTGGCACGCTCTTGATGATGGTTCTTGACAAGACCCGTGAAATAGGGATTCTTCGCGCGATCGGGGCAACGCAATGGGGAATCACCAGGATATTTCTGCGCCAGGGATTCATTATTGCCATGCTCGGCACGGGCTTGGGCAATATCCTCGCATTCGGGCTTTGCTTCGCTCAGCAACAGTTCAAGTTCTTCTCGCTTCCGA
>PMNP01000206.1:0-1741 GCA_003161755.1 Ignavibacteriota bacterium
TGGCAATAAATGTTCCCAGAGGCAGGCGCAGGGTAACCTCTTTCAAATTGTTGCCACGGGCGCCTTGAAGAACCAGGGACTTGGAGTTTCCCGTTCTTCGACTTTTAGGAGTTGGAATTGCCAGATCTCCCCGAAGGTACTTTGCAGTATAGGAAATCGGTTGAAACCGGCTGTCGTCAACAGGCAACGAGAGGTTTTCGACTTCGAGTTCCGACGGTTTTCCTGCTGTGACGAGGCGTCCACCATGTTTTCCAGCTCCGGGTCCGAGGTCCACAACATAGTCGGCACTCTCGATCATTTCCCGGTCGTGTTCAACAACGATGACCGTGTTGCCCAAATCACGGAGCTGTTTCAGTGAGTTGATCAACTTGATGTTGTCGCGTTGGTGAAGCCCGATGCTGGGTTCATCAAGAATGTACAGCACCCCAACAAGCTGTGAACCGATCTGGGTGGCTAACCGGATGCGCTGGCCTTCTCCACCAGAGAGGGTTCTTGCTGCGCGGTCAACGGTGATGTACTCCAGACCGACGTCGCGGAGTAAACCAAGTCGCTCCCTTATCTCCTTAAGAACGGGGGCCGCGATAATCGTTTGGCGTTCTCCAAGTGTAAGAGATCCAACTACGCGAAGAGCCCCGGCAATTGACAAACGCACGATGTCATGGATATTGAACGCCGATCCCGTTGTGACATCTTCAATCCTGATTGCCAGACACTCGGGCTTCAATCGGCCGCCTTTGCAGTCCGGACAGGTGGTCGAGTTCATGAATGCTTCCACCCAATCGCGGATACTGCTGGTCTTTGATTCGGCGTAGTAATGTTTCAGGATTTCCAAAAGTNNCGATGTTTGTAGATGACCGTGCGGCCGCTTTTGTACGTGTATTCAATATCGAACCGCTCGTCTTCTCCTCCGTACAGCAAAACCTCCCGTGCCCGCTTTGAGAACTTCCTGATCGGAAGATCAAAGTCGAAACCATACTTCTTCCCGACTGCCCGGATTTGGCTGAACACCCATGTCTGTCTCGGCTTTCCAAGAGGGGCCAGACCTTCTTCGTTGATGCTCTTTGCGGGATCCGGGAGAATAAGATCAAGATCCAATTCTCTTGTCTCCCCCAATCCGTTGCACGTCGGGCAGGCGCCGAACGGAGAATTAAAGGAGAACGAGTTGGGAGCAGGCTCTTCAAAGCTCCGACCGCATGTGGGGCAAGATAAATGCCGACTAAAAAGGACGTCGGAAGATGCGGCCTTTTCAGCTTTCCTCCGGGAAGCGTTTTTGGCGGGCGCAGCCCCCTCAGGACTCATCGTCATCACTCCGCTGCCAAACCGTAACGCCACCTCCACCGAATCGGCCACACGGGAACGCACATCCTGCTTGACAACGATCCGGTCGACGACAATTTCAATCGTGTGGACTTTGTACCGGTCAACCGTCATCCCCTCCGTGATCTCTCTGACTTCCCCATCAACCCTCACCCTAAGAAATCCATCTCTCACCATTTCCTGGAACAATTCCCGGTAATGCCCTTTCCGGCCGCGGACCACGGGCGCAAGGATCTGTACCCTCGACCCGTCCGGAAGCTTCATGATGCTGTCGACGATCTGGTCTGTGGTTTGCTTCTGGACACGCGTGCCACATACCGGACAGAATTGTGTGCCACAACGCGCAAAAAGCAGGCGGAGATAATCATACACCGCTGTCACTGTTCCCACAGTCGAACGAGGATTCGGACTCACGGTTTTCTAA
>PMNP01000206.1:1752-4369 GCA_003161755.1 Ignavibacteriota bacterium
TTGAGATTGTGTTCGCGCGCGCCACGGACAACAATTGAATCGGTGGAATTGGATGGTGGAATGTCATTCATGAGTGTTGCCGCATTACGCAAGCCGTCTCCGCTTGCTGAGATATTCCGTCAACGCAGTATCGAAGGGCGTAGACGTGTCCATCAAAACGTACTCGACATTATTCTCCAGACATTGACGGCGATAGCGTTCCACGAATGCACGAAGCGCGCTCCGGTATTCGCGTTCAATGTGCCACGGGTGCGTCGTGAGGCGTTCGCCGGTCTCAAGGTCCTGAAACGTCGCATCGCCGCCGAATGCAAACGAGCGCTCCAGGGGATCGAGCACCTGCATAACGATGACCTCGTTCTTCTTATGCCTGAAATGCTTGAGCGCAGCAATGACGGAATCGGGGTCGTCGAAGAGATCGCTGATCACCACAACCAGTCCGCGCCGCTTGATGCGGTCGGCCACCTGATGGAGCGATGCCGCGGCACCTGTTTTGCCTGATGGCGCCGCATGCTGAAGCGTGAGGAGAAGCTGTCGGAGATAACTTCGCGTGGAGTGGGGAGGCAGAAAATCGGTGATGGTTTCGTTGAACAACGTCAGGCCCACAGCGTCCTGCTGTTTGATCATCAGGTAAGCAAGAGCCGCCGAGAGATACGAGGCGTAGGCAAATTTTGTAATCTGGCCGGGAGAAGCGTACGCCATCGATCGGCTGGTGTCAAGAACCAGGTAGGACTTGAGATTTGTCTCTTCTTCGTATTCCTTAACNNGATACGGACTTTGGTGGAGCCCGGTGATAAACCCCTCCACCACTAGTCTTGCGCGCAATTCCATATTGGCAAGGCGGGAGACCACGTGGGGTTGCAGATAGTGCCGATAAACCTCAGCCACCGTCCGACTCCGCTGGACTAAAGGGTTTTGCTCCCGGCAGGGAGCCTCGATTTGTGTTTCTGATGGGCGGTTGCAGGAGGTTCCTCCTGCGGACTCCCCTGAGGAAACAGTTCCTCAGGTGATTTCCCAAGATTTTGCAGCTCAAATAGTGCCGATGAGGCGAGTTCACTCTGTGGAAACCGATTCAAGAAGCGGGCATATGCGGCTCGAGCACTGTCGAGATTATGCAGTTCATTATTATAGATGNNAACCCCGTAAGGAACATCGCGTTTGCAGCTTGCGGACCGTTGGGAAACACTTCGACGTATCGCTTGTAGGCAACGACCGCCTTTTCCGGTTGGCGCATGCCGTTGTTCAGGATGGTGGCGATGGAATGCAGCGAGTGTTCGGCTTCCTGACTTTCAGGATACTCCTTCACCACGGTTTCGTATGCATCGATCACCGGCTGAAGCAACGCGTTCACATCCCCCCCTGCCGCACGCAAAGAGTCCAGCACTCGATCAGCCTGCATCGACCGGTTCTCGGCAACCTGAAAAAGCTCCTTCGGAGTTGCTTTCTTGCATCCTGCCGGAAAAAGTGCAACGAGAACAAGTAGTCCAAGAATGACGCGATTCATACAAACTCCCCAAAAGTAAGGCTATTTAGACGATTATGATACCGAAAAGGGCCTTGAGAAGCAATTTGCCGGCGTGCAGACGATGAGCTACGCCTCACGCCGAGTGAACACGGACGCAAAGAAGCCGTCTGTCCCAGTTTTGTGCGGGAGTAGCATGAGATTGTCAGCGGAATATTGCAGGGGGATCTTCTGTCGATGAAGTATTTCCGGCACAGGTTGGCGGAAGAACTCCGGATGACTTTTGAGAAATCTGTCGACTTGTTATTCGTTTTCGCGGTGAAGAAGCGAGCAGGTTGCATATACCAGCCGCCCTCCGGGTTTGACCATCGTGCAATAGCGATCAAGCAAATACTGCTGAGAACGGACAATGGCATCAAGCGTCGACTCCGATGCCCGAAGTTTTTCGCCGGGGTTGCGTCGGTACGTTCCTGTGCCGGTACAGGGCGCGTCGATAAGAACCGCGTCAGCCCAGCCGTTCAATCCGCCAACGATACGGTCGTTCACCACCAGCGGCATTGCCACAGTAACCCCAGCCCTGCGAGTGCGATCCGTTAACCCCTCGAGACGATCCTTTGAAACATCCAACGCTTTAAGATCCCCTTTGTTTTGCATGAGTGCAGCGAGGTGAAGAGTCTTCCCTCCTGCGCCTGCACAGGCATCCACAATGCGGGACCCGGGCGTTGGTTCAACGAGGTACGAAAGAATCTGACTCCCTTCATCCTGCATTTCGAAGAACCCGTCACGGAAGGATTTGAGCGATTGCGCGTTCATCCGCTTCGTGAGAGCAAGTCCTGCGGGCGAGTATTGCGTTGGCGTTGCCTCGACTCCTTCGCCGGCAAGGGCAACCCGGCACTCTTCGACGGTGCAACGCAGCGAGTTTGCTCTCACCGTGACGNNAGTGACCGGCCCCGGCTGATTTGCGGCGGCACAAAGCTGGGTTGTTTCCTCCTCGCCAAATTGCCTGATCCAATCCTTGACGACGAAAAGGGGAAGAGAATGAATGAGAGAAAGACGCTCGGCGGGATCGTCCGGCAGCACAAGGGAATCTCGAGCTTCAAGGATTGCCCGAACATAAGCTTCGAGCGGAGGCCTCTGGATAAACGTCATCCAGAGCGA
>PMNP01000300.1 GCA_003161755.1 Ignavibacteriota bacterium
CTTCAGCCATACCCGCCCCACCGTCGATCGTTGCACTTCCGCCGAGACCCAGGTAAATAGTTTCTGCACCCTCCTCCAGTGCAGCCCTAATAAGCTCGCCCACGCCAACCGTTGTCGTCAATTGTGGATTTCGTTTCTCTTCCGGAACCAAGCCAAGCCCTGCAGCCGATGCTATTTCGATCACTGCCACGTGTCCATCGGCAGACAATCCCCATGTTGCTTGAACGCGCTGGCCCGGCAGTGGTCCATGGACCTCGCTCACCCGTTTGNNAAACCTTCTCCGCCATCTGCCATGGGAAATTCCATGACGTGCGCCGCAGGCAGGACATCCCGCACACCGATCGCCATCGCGTGAGCGGCATCGCGGGCAGTGAGGGATCCTTTGAATGATGAAGGAGCCAGAATGATGCGGGGATTTAATGGAATGAGCATGAGCTTCGAACCCCGGGATAAAGCGAGACAGGCCGGTCGGAGGCAACCACTACAGGCCTTTGTGAATCAGAAGAAGAGCTGCGAGTAAAGCCGCTGTTGCAGGAAACCAACTCACGTAACTTTTTCAACGACAACTCGCGGGACCAGGGTGTTTATCGCCTCTGGCGAACTGGACGCAACCTCCCACACCGAGGCATTAGCCGCCCCTGCTGCTGCACCGAAAGCGAGACAGCGTCCCCAATCCCATCCCTGCAATAATCCATGAATCGTCGCTGCAACCAGACTGTCGCCGGAACCTACGGGATTTACTGGAACGACTCTGGGCGGGACAACTCTCCACACGGAATTGTTCCACCCGCCAAAGAACGGTGCTTCCCCATTTGTCACGATGGCGTACTCCACGCCGGCGTGAAGAATATCAAGGACAATTCCTCCCAGATCAGAATCTGATCGTCGCTGCGGTCCGGGGAGTTCTCTTGCCTCTTCCCTATTCACATGAACGAGACTTGGACTTTGCTTCATTGCATTCCTGAACACCGGACCATACGCATCCAATGCAGTTGCCACGTTGCGGCTGCGTGCGAACGCCAGGAGAGACGCATAGACATTATCTGCGGAAGAACATGGAGCACTGCCGGAGCAGATCAGCCAGGTAATGGTCTTCGTCGCAATTAATTCTTTCACAACATCAACAACGTTCATTACCTCGTCCGCCGTCATTTTCTGAGAGGGCTCGAACACTGCCGTCGTGAGGCCCGCGTCATCTCTGTAGGTGACTCCTTCGCGGGTCCTTGCCTGGATTTTTGTGATTGTGTGGGGAAGATCCTCCCTTGTGAGATAATCCTTGATAAGCCAACCTGTTTCACCGCCGGCAGATGTTACGGCATTCACCTCTTGTCCGAGCTGCTTCAGCTGGCGCGCAACATTGATCCCCTTCCCTCCCACCGTCATGGTTAACGACGCCGCTCTGGTTGTTCCACCCATTCGAATTCTATCAACGGTCACGGTCTTGTCGATCATGGGATTCAGCGTCAGGGTTACAACCATATGAATTTCTCTTGTTATCGTGCAGTTGGGAACAACCTGCCGAACAACGGCGATGGAAATCCGGCATTGTGGCGGGATGTAAAGCGCACACTGTTACAACGGAGTGCAAAGAGTACAGACTTTCCCGAAGAAAAACAACGGGTGGAAAATAAAACCAGGGCTGGTGAGTCTCCAGCCCTGGTTCAGGAATGCTCAAAAAAGGAAACAGAAAGAAGGTCACATCTCTTCAGAATTGATGAGTGAACGTCATTTCCAGGTGTGCATGTCCATCGTGATGCCGCCCTCGAGAGAAGTGCATTGAGTCAAGGCATGATGAACAGAATCGATCGCCGGGCGACGATTTCAACAACACCAGTTCTATCGGACCTCCGCATGAAAGGCAGACGCCGAATTTTCCCCGCTCAATCCGGTCAAGGGCTTCCTTGAGTTCGATGAGCCGTTCATTATTCTTGAAATCAAGATAGTAGCGGATTGGCATTTCCGAATCCACTTCTATTGCATAGTCATCCCTCAGGATTTTTCGGATCTCCCTCTCAAGATGGCGCTGCGCTACAGCTACCCATGAATTTCTCATTGATCCATCCATTCATCTAAGACTTGTGAGGTCTCATCAGGGATCCCGCAAGCAATGAAACAAGACCCAAAATTGAGAACATAAAAAGGAATCGTGCAATACCACTAATCGCCTCCGCAAATCCCATGAAACCAAAGGCAACAGTGCAAAAAACAAGGGAAAAGAGTGAGATTATCAAGCGTGTCATATGATTTCTCCAGGTTCTGCGTGCATCAGGGCGAGGCGAAAGAGGAATGTCTACTATTCTCAACAGGAGGTCTGTCTCGCGAAGATCCGCCCCGAAATGGAACTTGCCTCGGTGGGGCGCGGAACACACTATTTTCTGCGAATTTCTATAGCCATGATACGGGGTCAAATTGTATCAGGCAATACGGGATCGTTCGTATTTGGGGGGACCTAGCTTCCAGCTGTCAGCCTAGGGTATATACCCTATTAAAAGACACTAAACCTGAGGTAGCGTTCCGGATTCATCTTGAGGTCGTTGAGGAGAGAGTCGAGTGCGACGAGTGACCGCGTGAATTCGACATACATCGTCGAATCATGAATGAAGCGGCCCGACGAACCATTCTGCGAGTTGAGACTTGCGAGGAGGGAGTCGGAGTGTGCCATGGTACGGCTCATATGAAAATACAGGGTCGTGTCCACAAGGAGTTGTCCCACGGTTCCTTGCCCCCCCCGAAGACCGGAAACTATCGTGTGAAGATCGCCAAGAGTCGACACCACACTGTCCGCGAGAGTACGATCGACAAACAGCCTCCCCGCAAGTCCTTCTCCACGCCGAAGTTTTTCGGAGATTGATTCCAGATTTGCCGCCGTATTCATCAGGCGCGTCGCGAGATCATCGGAAGAGATGAGTTTTCCCACCGTCCCCTCTCCGCGACTGATTCGTGAAGTGATGTTGGCGAACTCTCCCATGGTCTGGAGTGCCGATGATGTCAATTCCTCCATACCGGGTGAATGGGCCGCGCTCAACCAGCCGCCATCATGAAGCAGCCGCGTCGAGCGCCCCAATTGGATGTCCACATATTTGTCACCCAACACCCCCAACGACTTCACGACTGCATGGGCGTCTTCATTGATGAGTTTGAAATACTCGTCCCTGATATCGAGGTCGATGCGAATTCCAGGAGTATCGTTACGCGATTCAAAATGCATCGATGCGATGGTGCCGACCTTCTTACCGGAGACGGTCACCATATTTCCCTCGGTAAGACCTTTGATATCTGCCAGGAAAATATGGGCAGTATCGTGTTTGGTGAGAAGACCGGTATTCTTCCCTATGAGGAGAGCCAGCGTTCCAGCGAGAGCGAGACCCGCAACAAAGACGAACCCTGTTCGGAGATCCCGCCATCGTGTTCCTGTTGCCGATGTGTCTGAGTTCGCCATGAGACTTCAGCCTTCCTCCGGATTCTCAAGAAACGATTGAATAAACTTGTGGGAAGAATTGCGCATCGCTCCCGGAATGTCGTCAAAAATGATGCTCCCCCGATAGAGGATCAATACACGATCAGCGATGCTGAATACGTCATTGATGAGGTGTGTGATCATTACCGCGCCGAGTCCCCGTTGTTCCTTAAGAGATCGGATAAGGTCAAGAATTTTCTTTGCCCCGATGGGATCAAGACCCACCGTGGGTTCGTCGAGGAGAACCATGCTTGGCCCGAAAATCAACGCCCGGCCAATGGCCAGGCGTTTCCTCATGCCACCCGAAAGACTTGACGGCAACTGAGATTCGATTCCCTCCAGACCCGCAAAATGGATTTGGTCTTCAATATGCTTACGGATCTCCTCCTCCGGGAGCTTCAGGTTCTCGCGAAGAAAGAACCCCATATTTTCGGCGACAGTCAGCGAATCGAACAGGGCGTTGCCCTGGAACACCATCCCCATCTTTCGGCGAATGGGAAAGAGCTCTTCTTCACCCAGGGCGAGGAGGCTGACCCCATCAATAATCACGTCACCCGAGGTGGGCTTGAGCAGACCAAGCATCAGTTTGAGGATTGTGCTCTTCCCCGATCCGGATGGCCCAAGAATGGCCGTCACTTTGCCGTCGGGGATGGTGATGGAGATGTCCCGGAGCACTTCCTTCCTGCCAAATCGCAAATGAACGTTGCGGAATTCGATCATTGTGAGGGGAACGCGGCGAGGTCCAGAGTTGTTTTCATTGCCGTTTCAAAGATTTTCGAGCACAAGTTTTGATATGTAGAAATTGAGCACCAGAACGAGGCCCGACGAAACCACGATCCCCTTTATGGTGGCATCTCCAACCCCGGAAGTCCCGCCAGACGCGCGAAATCCGTTGAAACAACTTACCAGGGTGATGATCACTGCAAAAACCGGAGGTTTGAGAAATCCGACCACGAAATCCTTGACGACAAGAAGATTGAGTACGGAGTTCCAATAGAACCCCGGATCGATATGGTGATAAGCCTGAGCAACAAAGCCTCCCCCAACCAGACCGACGAAATCGCTGATTGCGGTTAACAGGAGAAACATCAACAATGCCGCCACCAGCCGCGGCATGACAAGTTTTGCCACTGGATCGGTGCCGAACGCCCGAAGAGCATCGATTTGTTCAGAGATTTGCATCGCCCCGAGTTCCGACCCGTTTCTCGCGCCCACTCGCGCCGAGAGCATCAACCCGGTCAGCATCGGCCCCAGTTCGCGAATCACGGAAAGTGCCGTGGCCCTCCCCGNNTAAAGAAGTTTTGCTCCAAAGTCCTCGAGCTGGTTTCCGACCTCGATAGTCAGGAGACAGCCAATCGAAATGGAACTCACGAGGACGATCGGAAGGGACTGGGTTCCGGTACTCGCCATTTGTTGAAGGACATCCCTCCAGTACTTCCGCAGGGAACCCAGCGAACGAAACGCCCGAAGGGAAAAGAAATAGTACTCCTGCATCGCCTCGATCAGATCCCGTAGTCGATCGTTCAGGCGGTCGCCATACCCTGCCAGAGCATCCCATTCCTGTCGCATCAGTCCATTTCCAGTATTGACAAAGCCGTGCACCGATCAGAACGATGTTCAAACAACGAAGAACTGATCTTATTTGCAATCCGATTGATCATGTGGAGGGAAATTGATGGCTTGGCCCGAAGAACGATTCTGGAGGCAGGAGTTTGGCATGCTGCAGAAATGCGCGGATCAAATCACAGGAGGCAGGAATTCGACTGACACCGGAGCGGGGTGATGGGACATTGGGATTATTCAAGTACCCGCTCGTAGCGGGCATAAACATCCATCACTTTGTCGACATAGGCAACGGTCTGCTCGGGATTGACAAACCATCCATTGTGCGGTTTTCCTTCGGGCCACAGGTCCGATTGAATATTGGTGGTGAGGGAATCCATCAGCGCCATGCCCATTTTCACATCGTTCCATTCNNTAACCATCTGTTGGGCATCAAGCACTCTCCCAGGTCCGGCGTTGTATGAAGCCAACACCAGACGGAGCCGATCGGGCGGAAGGATCCCATCAAACATATCGTACAGTTGCCTGAGGTAATAAACTCCACCGAGGATATTGTTGGAAGGGCTTCGAAAATCCATGAGGTCCAGGGATTGTTCGAGCTCTTCGCCGGTCATGGGCATGATCTGCATGAACCCGAATGCTCCTTTGCAACTGAGCGCCGAGGGAGAGAACGATGACTCCGTCTTCATTACCGCGAGGATAAACCGCCAATCAAGGTTATACCGTTCAGCGCACTCGTGAATCAGATTTCCGTAACGGTGCAACACCATGAGGGTGGAAGAATCAACAGAGGATCGGAGTTTCAGTTCGAAGAGCGAGCGGGCACGGAGTTCTTTATTCGCTTCGTCCGGACTGGATTCTCCTAAGGGGCGCCGAGCCACCCTCTCACTCAAGGGGGTACAGCCCGGTGCCAAGCCTGCAAGAGTAATTGCGAGCAATGCACAAAGTACCGATCGATGCATTGGCCTCCCCTCCAGATAATTCATCCCGACAAGCGCCCTGCCAAACCAAAGAACAGATGNNTACTATGGTGAACAGCGTCGCAACAACTCCTGCAGATAACCCTGTCCGTTCATTGGTTCGGATGGAGCGCCACTGCTTGCGACCGTTGTGTCCTTGGAGAACCCGATTACGGGTTCACCTGATTATTTTCCGCAGCCTTTTTCAAATCGTCGTTTGCCATGATCGCCACTTCAACACGGCGGTTCTTGGCTTTATCAGCCTGAGTATCATTTGGCACCAGAGGCTGCGTTTCGCCATATCCGTGGGCGATGATTCTTGAGTTCTCGACCCCTTGAGAAGCGAGGTAAAATTGGACCGAGTTGGCGCGACGTTCGGACAAGGTCTGATTGTATTCAGTCGTTCCGTCGGAATCGGTGTGCCCCTCTATCAAGATGTTGGTATCCTTGTACTTGATGAGGATCTTGCTCAATTCCGAAATATTTGATTGTGCCTGCGAGGTGAGCGTGGACGCATTGACCGCGAACAAGATTCCGGAATTGAAAGTGATCTTAATCCCTTCGCCGACACGTTCCACCTTGGCATCTTTGATATCATTCTGGATTTCCTCAGCCTGCTTGTCCATGTAATGGCCGATCAAAGCTCCCGCTGTACCGCCCACGGCGGCTCCGATGATTGCCCCTATGGCAGTGTGATTTCCCACTTGGTTCCCAATCACTCCCCCAAGTATTGCGCCAGCACCCGCTCCAATGGCGCCTCCTTTGACGGTATTACTCGCGCTGCAACCCCAAAGCGACGCGGCGGCAAGGGACACTGCGATAAATTTCAAAAGCGACCGTTTCATGGCTGTCTCCTAATGATCATTAGAGAATAGGCAGGACTTTAGCACCGACCGTTGGTTCCCTTTCGCCCCGTCCTCTACTCGCCACTTGCAGTGCAGTTGCCTGTGATGTTGTTGCTGCATTCTGACAGAAACTCAGTGGTATTCGGAATCCACCACATTCTTCTTTACAAACGTCAAATCGTCTGACATTGGTTCAGACAAACTGCTGCATTAATTGATCGATTTGGAGGTTGCAGGATATGGATGGCCCCTGAGTCAAGCAATCAGGCGATCCGTGTAATTCATCCGGGAATGACCGTCAAATGGTATCCCTAGGGAGTGCACCCGAGTGCCGATTGCACAGGCGGCGTGCTCCGCACGAAATACCGCAGATAATGCAGGGTTTTTAGAGTTTTCGTGGCTGGCTGATTGCAGGACCATCGTCTGAGGAAGATACTTCCGAGGAAGCTCCCCGGATCTTAACGAGGCCCGATTCAATTGCATAACGGACAAGTCTTGCGGTATCGTGAATATCCAACTTCTGCATCAGATTCGTCCGGTGAGTATTGATGGTGCGAATGCTGAGGAAGAGCGTCTCGGCGATCTTCCGGTTTGTGTACCCTTGTGCGATAAATTGCAGAACTTCGATTTCCCGCTTCGTCAATTGCTGTTTCATACTTGCTGCGGAGTCGGCCTGGTTCAGTTGCTGTTCCTTGTCACGATTGATGAACCCCTCAATAATGAGCTTGGAGACGTTTGGGCTGAAGAATCGTTCGCCGGAGAGCGCTGATTCGATTGCGGCAAATATTTCCTTCTTTCCTGCGCTCTTGAGAACNNGCTTGCTCCCGCCTTGAGCATTTGGTACACGTATTCTTCATCTTCGTGGACCGTCAGAATGATAATGCGGAGGCCCGAATCGTTTTCCTTCATCCTGCTTGTCGCTTCGATCCCATTCAACTTGGGCATCGAAATGTCCATAATCACCACATCCGGTTTGTGGCGTTCAGCAAGGGCGACGGCTTCTTCACCGTCGGAGGCCTCGGCCACCACGGAAAACGCCGGAGAACTCTGCAATAATGCGCGGAGGCCGCTCCGAACGACACTGTGGTCATCGGCAATCAGGATTCTAGTTTTCTTCATCTGTTGATCGTACCTCCAGCGGGATGGATACCTGAATAATTGTCCCCAGACCCTTTACGGATTCAATAGAACATCTCCCCCCCAGGAGTTCCGCACGTTCCTTCATATTGATGAGTCCCATGCCGTGGCCTTCTTCTCTTGCATGACGCGCCTCCAATTCATCAAACCCTCCACCATTGTCCTCAATCTTCAACTCGACCACATTGCCCGGCTGGTTCATCGTTATTGAAACGAGGCTCGCCTTGGCGTGCTTCGCAATATTTGCCAGGCTTTCCTGGGCGATGCGGTACAGCGCTATTTCAACTTGCGGATCGAGGTGCCGCAAGGACGGATCACCCGTTTCCACCTTAACCTTCGTCTTCTGATTTTTTGAGAACTCTCTGCTCAAAAGATTGATGGCGATGGCGAGTCCGAAGTCATCGAGCACCGTCGGCCTGAGGTTTGAGGAGAGCCTCCTGACTTCCGAGATCGTCTCTTCAAATTGCTTGCGGAATCCCCGAAGAGCTCTATAAACCTTCCGATCCGTAACCCGTACGTCATCTTCCAGCACCTCCATATTCAACTTCATGCCGCTCAGACGCTGACAAATGTCGTCGTGCAATTCCCGTGAAATTCTCTGCCGTTCCTCCTCCTGAGCGCGTTGCACATTGATTGCGAATCTCCGAAGGTCCTCCGATCGCCGGCGTTCAGCATCATCGAGCTGGTGCTGCAAGCGCCTCTGTTCTGTAATATCGCGAGCAATCCCGACAAGAGCAATTGGGCTTCCACGTTCTTCACGAACCACGGAGGTACTGAGCGGATCGGGAACATCTCCCCCCCCTTCCGCGCCACTTCGATTTCGCCCGTCCACCCACCCTGCAGGGTACCCTCGATGATTGGGGCCCAATCCTCGGCACCGGGGCCCGAACCACCCAAGAACTTGATGTCGCGGCCAAGGATTTCCGGCTCTTCATAGTTGAACGACCGAAGAAAAGCTTTATTGACGGAAAGAACCCGGCTATCCGTCCCCATGATGACGACAATCTCATTCATGCTGGTTATTGTGTGCGCAAGCATGTGAATCTGCTGTTCGGCGTTTTTCCTTGCAGTGATGTCCTCGACCAAGAGAAGGCTGTAGAGAAAGTCGCCATTCGCAGAGCGGATTGCGGCCGCATTCATGTTCCCCCAGGCACCTGAGCCGTCCTTTCTTACGAAACGCTGTTCCGTCTGAAACCTGTGCAACTTTCCCTTTATCACCTTTTCCAGCTTTTTCTCGTTTTCATGACGAACGTCCGAGCGCATCGTGTCGCCCAAAGCTCGGCCGACGAGCTCTCCAGGACCATAGCCCAGCATGTCGTGCATCGCACCATTTGTCTGCACATAGACATTTCTGGCATCGAGGAGCGCGATGCCAATCGGTGATTCGTTGAACATGGTTCTGAATCGGTTTTCACTTTGGCGAAGCTCTTCCTCCATGAGTTTTCGTTCAGTGATTTCCTTGATCATGACAATGATGAACGGTGATTCATTTCCTTCAAAGGACATGACGGAGGAGTTGACGGACCCCCAGACCGCACCCCCTTCTTTATGGATAAAGCGCACCTCCACCCGTTGATCGATGTGCTGTCCTTCCTCCATATCGTGAAAATACTGAACAGCGAGATACCTGTCCGCAGGCTGTACAAGTGATTCGAATTGAATGCCATACAGACTTCCGTCCGGATACCCGAGCATTCGTTCAAGCGTCGGATTTCGCTCAGTGATCATCCCTGCGGTGTTGACAAGCGCGATGCCAAGGGGGGCGCTTTCGAACATTGCTCTAAACCGCATTTCGCTATTCGAGAGTGCCTCCAGAGCACCCGCCAGTTGTTCCGTACGTTGTCGAACCCTAATCTCGAGATTCTCGGCTGCATGACGGAGTGATTCCTCAGCGTTCTTTCTTTCTCTGAAATTGCCAATCTGATGGCCTACGGTTTCGACAGTGTCAAGGACATCCTTTTGCGGCGGCCGGGGCCTTCGTGAAAAGCATCCAATAACTGCTGTGACGTCTCCCCCGGCCCGCACGGGAAATGCGAGGACAGAGACGAATCCGGTCTGACTTTGAATGCCGGTGGCCTGCTCGATAGCCGGAATCCAAATGGGTTCCCGCTCACGAACGATCCGCCCGGGAAGGTCCATTTCCGGGATAAGGCTGTGTTCAAGGACGACTGATTCCACCCCAGGGGCGCACCATATACCCTCGAATCGAAGCGCTGTTGTAGGTTTTTCCGTCCTCCAGAGGATGGCGAGATCCCAGCCAAGCCGCTCGCAGAGAACCTGCAGCGCCCTTCGCATCGCATCACTGGTGGTTGTCGACTCTGCGAGAGCAAGAGTGATTTCATACTGGATGGCGAGCAGGTTTTCGGCCTGTTTGCGCTCGGTGAT
>PMNP01000055.1 GCA_003161755.1 Ignavibacteriota bacterium
AATTGGGGTTCTCCTCATCACCATCTTCTCCCAGCCACTGTACGCCCAATGGACGAAAGTCGACGGGTCGCACGGCGGCTATACGCAATGCCTTGCTTCCCATGGGTCCGACCTTTACGCGGGGACGGCGGCCGGATTGTTCCGATCGTCGGACAGTGGCGCACATTGGATGTTAGTGAACTCGGACATTCCTGAAAAAATTACATGTGTGGCCTTTATTGGTGACACGATGTTCGCCGGAACAAACGGCGCAGGGGTCTATCGCTTGACTGATGGAACAACGGCAACAGCGTTCAATAGCGGGATCAAGAATGTGGCGGCTTCTCNNAACACAAAGGGGGGCATCTATATGCTTCCCGATCATGGGATGACCTGGACGCTCGCGGATTCGACCGCGAGTATTGATGCCTTCGGATCACTCGTTGCAGAGCCGAATGGAACAGGGGGATCGTATCTTTACGCCAGCATGAGTGCCAATGGCTGCCGTTTTTCAACCGACAACGGCGCAACATGGACGGCGAGGAACAACGGACTCCCTCACTCGTTGCACCAACCTGTGTCTTCCCTTGCAGTGACAGATTCTGGAGTCTTTGCGGCTTCAGGGGGCGTCTACCGTTCTACTGATCACGGATTGAACTGGGCAATTACAGGCAGCCTTCCAACCATGAATATCTGGTCGGGGCCTGTGGCAAATGCTTCGTTTCTCTCCGCGATGGGTGAGACGATCTATGCTGCCAACCCCTATGGTGTCTATCGCTCAACAAACAATGGCGGTGAGTGGATTCTGACGTCAGGGGCTGGATTGCCGAGGCAGGACCTGAACTACGAAATGACCATTCCCCCTGCGATTACGTCAATCGCGACGCAGGGGTCGATGGTATTTGTCGGAAACACTATCGGACTGTTCGGGTCCACCGACGAAGGAGCGAGTTGGAACACCTACACCANNGCAGTGAGTGGGCAGAATGTGTATGCAGTGGAAAGGAATGGATACTCTATCACCCATTCTCCTGATAATGGGTCAAGCTGGCTGCCATGGAGCACAGACCCTGCGTCCTACCATTATACTGCTCTTGCAGCGAACGACTCGTTTGCAGTGGTGCAGACGGATTTTCCACCGCCGATTTCGCTTGGCTATGAATATGGTCGAATTCTGCGATACAAGGTCGGTGGTACCCGATGGGATTCCGTTGGTGCGCAGCCGTTAGGCGCACTCGCGGTGAATAATGACTACATCTTTAGTTGTGGAGAGTATGGAGCAAGTACTGCCGGTGTGGAACGATGTTCACTCGACAGCACAAACTGGAGTGCGTTTCGGAATGGGATGGTCGGCATGCCTGGAATAACTTTTCTTGCCGCTGAAGGATCAACGGTGTACGCTAGCAGGGGGGGGCCGGTGGCGATGGGGATACTGCGATCTGCAGACAATGGAATGAATTGGAGCCTGGCGGACAATGGGTTCGAGAGTGAAACGTATGTCACAGCTTTTGCCCTCAATGGATCGACCGCGTTTGCAGGAACCGGGGCGCCTCCAAACAGCAGTGGTTTTCTTTTGCTGGGTGTTTATCGAACTTTGGACGACGGCGCTCATTGGATTCAAGTAAGCCAAGATTTGACTGACACGCAGATCGTAGCTCTTGCCCTACACGGGATCATAATCTTTGCCGGCACTTCTAACAACGGGGTATTCGTTTCCACCAACAATGGCGACAACTGGACGCAATTCAACGATGGTCTCCCGCGCTTAGGAATCGCTTCCCTTGGTATCAACGACACTTACGTATATGCCGGTATACTCGGNNAGGTAGTAGGGAGAAAACGGATGCTTTAGGGCATGTGAAGCTTGCGGTATATGATCTGCTCGGTCGGGAGGTAGCTGTGCTTGTCGATGGGTACCAGACGCCGGGAGAGCACCGTGTGACGTTCGATGCAAGGATGCTGGCGTCAGGTGTGTATTTCTATCGACTCTCAGCAGGCGGTCAAATTGCAGTAAAGCGAATGGCCCTCGTTCGCTAAAGGTGGTTGCGCTTTCTACCAACTACCATCTACCTGCTACTTGCTCTGAGTGAATAACAAACGAAAGATTGTCGTGCGGTTGGTGCTTCTCATACTCCTCAAGAGGCTTGGGATGTCTAGCATACAGTATTCCCTCCGAATTGGACTTCTCCTCACCACTATCCTCACCCAACCACTACTTGCTCAATGGACGAAGGTTGACGGGTCGCATGGCGGTTCCATCCGCTGTCTCGCTGTCCACGGTTCAGATATCTATGCCGGTACTGCGACCGGGGTGTTCCGGTCATCCAATAATGGGAGCCATTGGATACCGGTGAACTTGGAAATTCCTTCAGCGGTCACGTGCATGGCGGGCATTGGTGATACGCTCTTTGCTGGCACAGTCGCTTCCGGCGTATTCCGCTCGACTGATGGAGGCGTCACCGGGACTCAGCTCCTTGATGGATTCGCCACGAACTATTCTCATGACCCCGTTACCGCACTTGTGGCTGCGCCAGACGGTTTTGGCGGGACCAATCTTTTTGCCGGCACGGGAGTGGGAGTGTATCGCCTTCCTGATCATGGCACAACCTGGAGTCTTATGGATGTGGGGATGACGTACAAATCCGTGAATAATCTTGTTTGTGAGCCAAATGGGTTGGGGGGAGAGATTCTCTATGCGAGTACCATCTCGGGAGGTGTGTATGGTTCCACTGACAACGGCGCAAGCTGGTGGACAAAGAACAATGGGCTGACGATCCCTGCGCATGCTTACGTCCCCGCACTTGCTGCAACTGACTCGGGATTATTCGCTGCTGTAGGCAGAACTGTTTACCGTTCCACAGATCATGCATCAACTTGGGTTGTTGCAGACACATTGAATGGGTCGAACATCCGGGGTATTGTCGGAATAGGTGGGCTGGTCTTTGCGACCGATGGCCTGACAGTCTATTGGTCACCAGATAATGGACAAAGCTGGGGCTTGACGGGACCGGGATTACCTCCTACTGCAATCCCCAACTCAACTTTGAATTGTATCAGCACGAAGGGTTCATCTCTCCTGGTAGGATCAACCGCAGGGGTCTTTGGATCCACCGACGGAACTTGGAATATTCTGAATGAAGGTCTCGATTGTGGTTCGGTGAGTCCCCTTGCTGTGAGTGGACCGAATGTCTTTGCCGTGGGAGGAGGGGGATACTCCATCACACACTCCACCGACAACGGTGCGGATTGGTTGTCATGGACCGTCGAATCGACACACTATTTCTTCAAGGCCCTTGCCGCAAATAGTACTATTCTCGCCATTCAAACTTATTTTCCGGGGGGGTTAAGTCCCACACCCTTGTTGCGCTACACGATCGGCGATACTCATTGGGATACCATTGGCGGCCTTTGGATGAATGTTGTGGCGGTCAATGACGCCTACATTTTTGCCGGAGGTTTATATGGAATGAATTTTCCTGGAGTGGCAAGGTATTCCCTCGATAGCGCGAATTGGAGTACTTCACGGGCCGGCATGAACGGAACACCAAGCATTTACAGTCTTGCTGCGCAAGGGTNNCAACGTGTGTCACTGCCATTGCCATTAACGGTGCCAATGTCTTTGCGGGAACCGGCGGGGGCTCCAATAATCCGGGTCTCCCTCAAAGAGGTGTCTTCCGTACCACGGACAATGGTGATCATTGGAATGCCGTCAATAACGGCTTGACAGATACGAGCATTGCTGCACTCGCACTTGACGGAACGATAATTCTGACAGGGACGGCGACCGGCGGCGTGTTTGTCTCAACCAACAACGGCGACAGCTGGGCTACATTCAATGATGGTCTCCCGCGCTTAGAAATCGCTTCC
>PMNP01000031.1 GCA_003161755.1 Ignavibacteriota bacterium
TGAAACGAATACCCAATACCAATGTGTGTGAAACCCCCGGAATTTCTATGTATTTAATTCGATCACCGATATGAACGTTTTCAATTTCCGCAACAAGCTAATCGATAGCTACTCATCCTATGTTCGGAGCTTTATTACAGTACAGGATGAACGCATCCGCGAGTACGTCGATGAGACACTCGACAGGGGCGAACTGTGGCCTGAACCACTTATCCAGCTCAATCCTTCCTTCGAGCCCGGTCACTTTATCGAAGACTTGGTGAAGGAGGGTGTTCTGCATCNNAAGAGTCTTGCGTACATCATCCCAATCGTCGACTCTGTTCTCAAACGTGGATCTCGGAAGGGCGTGCAGGCGATCGTGATTTATCCAATGAACGCCTTAGCAAACAGTCAAGTGGGCGAACTCAAGAAATTTCTACGGGAAGGGTATCCCGATAATCAGGAACCCATCACCTTTGCCAAGTATACCGGCCAAGAGAGTGCTGAAGAAAGAGATTCAATTCTGAAGAACCCACCATATATCCTTCTCACAAACTACGTGATGTTGGAGCTAATCCTTACGCGGAGGGATGAGGCATCACTGATCAAATCGGCGCAAGGGCTTCGTTTTCTTGTGTTGGATGAATTGCATACTTACCGTGGAAGACAAGGTNNGAGTTCGGGAGTTTCTGAACGCTAAGAACCTACAGTGCATTGGAACCTCTGCAACTCTTGCGTCGGGAGGGTCAACTGACGAACAAACGAATCAGATCGCCAAGGTTGCATCTACCCTTTTCGGGGCCATAGTGCAGCCACCGAGCGTTATCACAGAAACTCTTCGTCGAGTCACGGTCGAAGAAGACCTAACTTCAAAGGATTTTGTGCGTCGGCTTACAAACCAAGTTAGCGATAGCAACTTCCGACCCCCTGACAAATTTGCACAACTGAAGATTGATCCCCTGTCAATCTGGCTGGAGAGCAGAATAGGTGTTACAAAAGACCAGAGGTCAGGCTTACTTCGACGAGCAAAGCCAAGAGGNNGTGTCGAAAATGCTGCCATCCGTATCCAAGAGGCATTGTTGGGTGGATACACCTGTGAAAAAAATCCAGACACCGGATTTCCGGCTTTTGCGTTTAGACTTCATCAGTTCATTAGTAGAGGAGATACTGTCTACGCTACAATTGAAGCTGAAACATTGCGCGCGATAACGATCTTCGGCCAGAGATTTGCACCAGGAGCAAAAGACACCAAAAATCTATTCCCACTTGCCTTCTGCCGTGAATGTGGGCAAGAGTATTATGTGGTGAGAAGGTCCATGGGTTCTGATCATGAATCTGTGAGATTCGAATCGCGAGAGCTTCGTGATCAATCCANNAAAATTGGCCTGACTCCAAAGATGAGGCAGTTCAGAGGATTCCAGATGATTGGAAGGAGATACGAAATGGCAGAATTGAAGTCAAGGCGAACCGTCGAGAACATCTTCCTCAGATCCAGTTTGTATTGACTGATGGAACCGCCTCTAACGACGGAATCAGGTGCCATTTCATTCCATCTCCGTTTAGATTCTGCTTGAATTGCGGTGTCTCTTACGGATTTAGAGAGCGTTCAGACTTTGGAAAGCTTGCGTCACTTTCGTCAGAAGGACGAAGCACCGCGACAACAATTCTTAGCCTCAAGGCAATCCAGCAGCTTAGGGTGGAAGAATCGNNCAGGATGCTGCTCTCCAAGCTGGTCACTTTAATGACTTCGTGGAGATAAGTCTCATACGATCCGCGCTCTATGAAGCTGTGCGAAAAGCAGGACCCAATGGGGTCCGACATGATGAATTGACCCAAAAGGTCTTTGATGCACTCAAGCTACCTTTGAGTCTGTATGCAGCCCGGCCCGAGGCTCGCTACGGTGATCGGGAGGAAGCGGAGAGAGCTTTCAGGGAAGTGTTAGGTCACCGATTGTATCGCGATCTGAAGCGTGGTTGGCGTGTAACCTCGCCAAATCTGGAACAGGCGGGGCTTCTGGAAATTCGCTACCCATTCTTGAAGGATTTGACAGAAAACCATGATGATTGGAAGGACTGCCATCCAGCCCTGACTCAATCCAAGCCCGAAACACGATTTAGAGTAGCAANNCTTCTTGACTATCTGAGGCGAGAACTCGTCATCAAGGTCAGCTACCTTGAGCCTCGTTTCGTCGAACAGCTCAAGCAATTGAGCGCCCAGTACTTGAAGGAACCCTGGTCCATCGATGAAAACGAAAATCTTGAACGAACATATGTGCTCTTTCCCCGACAGGCTTCTGACGACGACTATCGTGGGTTCGTATACATGTCAAAGTATAGCTCCTATGGCCAGTACTTGAGGCGGACATCAACATTTCCAGAATACAGCAACCATATCTCAACAAGCGAGACCGAAGACCTTATAAGCCAAATCCTGTCTCGGCTTGCAATTGCCGGTCTTGTCGAAGCTGTGGTTCCATCGGCTCAAGGACTGCCCCCCGGTTATCAGATTCCTGCCTCTGGAATGGTTTGGCATGCAGCGGAAGGACTGAAGGCCTTTCACGATCCTATAAGGGTACCGAATGTTTCTGAAACAGGCGGGCGGACCAACAAGTTCTTTGTTCAGCATTATCAAACCGAGGGATTGAAGGCAAAAGGCCTTGTGGCACGTGAGCATACCGCCCAAGTCGACTACGAGGACAGGATCATTAGAGAAAATCAATTCCGAGAAGCCAAGTTACCAGTTCTGTTCTGTTCGCCGACAATGGAGTTGGGCATTGATATATCAGATTTGAACGTGGTCAATCTACGAAATATCCCTCCAACTCCTGCAAACTACTCTCAGCGCAGTGGGCGAGCCGGGCGAAGCGGGCAACCCGCCCTTGTTTATTCGTACTGCACCACCGGCAGCGCGCACGACCAATATTTCTTCAAGCGACCGGTNNCCTTAATGGTGGCAGGTTCTGTTGCACCACCTCGTCTTGATCTTGCTAACGAAGATCTGATTCGCGCTCATATTCAAGCCGTGTGGCTAACTGAGTCGGGGCTCTGGCTCGGCAGGTCATTGAAAGACATCCTGGAGGTCGATGGGTCGAGCCCGTCTCTGAAGGTAAAACCTTCTGTGCGAGATGCACTCACGGACCCTAAGGCCAGGGAACGATCTAAGGTTAGGGCAATTCGGATACTCTCAACCATCACTTCCGAATTGGAAACATCCGATTGGTACTCAGAGAAATGGCTGGATCAGGTGTTTGATCAGTTAGTCCTTCACTTTGAGAAGGCATGTGATCGTTGGATCAATCTCTATAAGTCTGCATTGGGTCAGGCAAAAGCTCAAGATGACGTGATCCGTGATGCCTCACGACCAGCTGAAGACAAGAAAGAAGCAGAGCGACTACGGAGAGAGGCGGAAGCGCAATTGAAACTCTTGGCAGATGTTCAGAACGTTATGCAGTCTGACTTCTACAGCTATCGATACTATGCCAGCGAGGGGTTCTTGCCGGGATATAGTTTCCCGAGGCTTCCCCTATCAGCATATATTCCCTCGCGGAGGCTGAAAAAGAAAGACGAGTTTCTCTCACGACCACGCTTTCTTGCGATTTCAGAGTTTGGCCCACGTTCAATTATTTATCATGAAGGCTCAAAGTATGTAATCAACAAGGTAATTATGCCAGTCGGAGAAGATGATGTTCTTACAAGTACGATAAAGCTGTGCGATGAATGTGGGTTCTTACACTTCGAGCGGAACGACATCCACAACAATTGTGATAGATGCGGCACTCCTTTGGGTCAGGCAATGAGTTCCTTGTTCAGGCTTCAGAACGTGGTAACAAAGAGACGTGACCGCATTAATTCCGACGAAGAGNNAAACTTCTAAAAAGAATTGCAGAAATCAAACTCGGCGATCTGTCGTTGGCAAAATTGGAATACGGGCACGCAGCAACAGTGTGGAGGATCAACCTTGGCTGGATGCGAAGAAAAGACAAGAATCAGCTGGGATTTGTCCTCGATACCGAGCGGGGATACTGGGCAAAGAACGATCAAGACCCGGATGATAGCGATGACCCCTTGTCTCAATCACGTCGCCGGGTCATTCCGTATGTTGAGGATCGAAAGAACTCTCTTCTGTTTGAACCCGTCGTTGACCTCTCAATCGGGGCCATGGCTTCTCTGCAGGCTGCGCTCAAGCACGCAATTCAATTAGAGTCTCAGCTGGAAGACAATGAACTCGCAGCGGAACCTTTGCCAATGCGGAGTAAGCGAAATCTGATTCTATTCTATGAAGCTGCCGAGGGCGGCGCAGGTGTTCTAAGGCAACTCATAGACGATCCAACTGCTCTCCAGCGGATTGCAAGTCGAGCTTTGGAACTCTGTCACTTTGAGCCGACAACAGGTGCTGATAACCGAAGGTCGCCACATTCTAAAGACAATTGCGAGGCTGCATGCTACGACTGCTTGATGTCTTACACAAACCAGCTTGACCATCCCATTCTTGACCGTGCTGGCATCCGAGAATATCTTATCCAACTCAGAGATGCTTCGGTGATCTCAAGTCCAACAGCAGCACCACGAGCCGAACAGTTAGACCATCTAAACGGTTCATCGGAATCCAGTCTTGAGAAGAGGTGGCTACGTTTCTTGGAGGAATTCAACCTACGTCTCCCAACACGTTCTCAAGTTTACGTGGAGAAGTGCTCTACGCGCCCAGATTTCTTGTACGACGACCATCAGGCGGCCATATATGTTGATGGGCCCCACCACGACTACCCGGAACGCCAGGATCGAGACAAAACACAGGAAGAGTGCATGGAGAATGCAGGATGGACGGTGATCAGATTCCATCATTCGGAGGACTGGCTAAAAGTCGTCCAGAAATACCCTAATGTCTTTGGTAGCGCCAAATGAGCTTCTCAGTCGGCTCTCTTGTGCATGCTCGCGAGCGGGAGTGGATTGTNNCTCGTTCCTTTGCCAGGATAGCTGTTGACCCTCGTCCATACCAGCTCGTTCCTTTACTCATGGCACTGCGGCATGATCCCGTCAGAATCCTGATTGCTGACGATGTTGGCATTGGAAAGACTATCGAGGCTGCCCTTATTGCGAAAGAACTCCTTGACCGCG
>PMNP01000243.1:0-3227 GCA_003161755.1 Ignavibacteriota bacterium
CTTCCGCTTCCTTCACAACGGTCGGAGGCAGAACGCCCACGACGGCGTTTTCCGCGCTCTCAAGGATGGTGACGTGCTCGATCTTGAGGTCTTTTACGTGGACGGCCTCATTAATGCCGAGTTCGCCGACATTGATTTCCACTTTCGAGGGGATGTTCCTGGGCAAGCAGGAAATTCTCAGCCGGTGGACCATTTGTTGAAGCGAACCGCCATCACGGACCCCCTTCGGAATGCCGCCCGTCAACACCACGGGCACTTCAATCATCAGCTCTTCATCTTCACGAAGACCCTGGAGATCGAAATGGACCGGACGTTCCGTAACGGGGTCAATCTGGATGTCACGAAGAATGCATTTCTTTGCTGTGCCGTCCGGGAGCTTCAGCATGACAATGTTGGTCTGCGAAGTAAAAATCAGCGGTTTCAACCCGACTGAATCTGTCGCTATGACCAGATTGGTTTCACCGTGCGCATAGTACACACCCGGGACCAACCCCTTGCGCCGGAGCGCATTCGGACGCTGTGTTTTCGGATCCCGAAGTTCCGCGTTCAGGACGATTTCAGACATTGGTTCACCCTTCCTTCAGAGACTGCGTTAGTGTCTCGAACTCTTCACGAGACAGATGGTACACATTGTTCCGACACTACCCTTTGTCGACATCAAACAACGAACTGATTGATTCGTTGTTGAAGTTTCTGCGGATGGCTTCCGCAAACAGAAACGCCACTGATTCAATGGCAAGCTTTGGTGTTTCGGTTTTCAATTGAATGCTGTCGGTCGCGATAATTTGTTTGATCGGCGATGCGTTGATCCGTTCGATGGCTTTTCCCGATAACACAGGGTGTGAGCACGCAGCATAGACATCCGCAGCTCCCGCGTCTTTCAGCGCCTTGACGGCATTGCAGAGTGTCCCGGCAGTATCGATCAGGTCATCGACAATGAGAATATTTCTCCCCTTGACTTCGCCGATGATATTCATGACTTCCGCTTCGTTTTGCCGGGGACGGCGTTTATCGATGACGATCAAATCCGCTTCGAGTCGCTTCGCATAGGCCCGCGCAAGTTTAATGCCGCCGACATCGGGCGAAGCTATTGCAAGATTGGGAATTCCTCTCGCTTTAAAACTTGGGATGATGACCACCGAAGAGTACAGATGATCCACGGGGATGTCGAAAAATCCCTGAAGCTGAGAGGTATGCAGATCCATGGTAATGACTCTGTCTGCACCCGCTTCCGTCAGAAGATTCGCCACCAGTTTTGCCGTCACCGAAACACGGGGCTGGTCTTTGCGATCCTGCCGGGCGTAGCCGAAATAGGGGATGACTGCAACCACCTTGCGTGCCGAAGCTCTTCGGGCTGCGTCAATCATGATGAGAAGCTCGAGGAGGTTTTCCGCAGGAGGATTGGTGGATTGAATGATGAACACATCTCCACCGCGGATGTTGTCTCCGTACTTCACCCAGATCTCGCCGTCACTGAAATTCTTGATCTCGCAGTGTCCGAGAGGAATACCTATGAATTGGGCAATATTCTCGGCAAGCAGTCGGTTGGTCCGGCCGGAGAAAATTTTCAGGGTGGACATTGAGGGTAATCCGGGAATATGATACTCCAACATCATCTCATGAACGTACAGCCATTGTCTGGCATGAGCTTACCAATATACCAAAACGACGCGAAAAGCGCAAGAAATATTTCGTGAATTGACTTTCTTGGCTGTTTTGGGTACTTTCACGAACGACATTTTTTCAACCTTGCAATTACTGAGGAGAGTGAATGGAAACGGCTGCGAGAACGCATGTTCTGACCTCGACAAGGTCAAATACTCTGCTGCAACTTCTCTGGATCGCAGGGTTTGCCATTGCAACGGCGGTTGGCGCCCGCATAGAGATACCGTATCAGCCGGTGCCATTTACGCNNCCCGTTTTTGCGGGGGGCGCTTTTGGGTTTGCCAAGCTCATGGGACCGACCGGAGGGTACCTTTTGGCTTTCCCGGCCGCAGCGGCAGTGGTAGGGTATCTCGTTCGGCGGCACGCAACGCTTCTTTGGCGCGTGGTGTCCATGGCTTGCGGACTGTGCATCATCTTCCTCTTTGGGACGCTGCAACTCTATGCGGCATATTTGCATGATGCGGGGAAGGCAATCGCGCTTGGACTTCTGATTTTTTCCTGGTGGGATCTTCTCAAGCTCGGAGCAGCCGCGACGATTTATCATGAAGTGTCGAAACGGTGGGCGAGGGTGCCGACGGAATAGCAGGTAAATTGATTTTGCGGATTGGTGTTGCACACCGGCGCGCGACGGCTGAGATGTTCGGCTGTGAGGCGCCGGTGGTGGTTTTGGGGGATGGCAGCGTGTCTCGACAGTCGTGCNNGTAGTAGAAGACAAAGGTGGAGGAATAGGACACTTGCCGAGAGTCGGCAAATGTTGAGGCTGGACTTCCACGACTCCCGGACTCCGCGGTCGCCACTTTCCAATCGATGAACTGACCGTCGAGGGGTTTTCAATTCAAAATTGGCCCTTCGAAATCGAAGATTCCTTGACAGTCGTGCGACAGTGTCGAGTGTAATCCGTCGTGCAGGTAGCAGGTAGTCTTGAGCAGGTAGTAAAAGACAGAGGTGGAGGGATAGGACACTTGCCGAGAGTTAGGCATAGATCGCTCCTACGGAGCTCAGGGGATAGCCAGCTCTTGTGTTCTCCCTCTGGTTGCTACCAACTACCTGCTCATTGCGATACTGCGGAACGGATGGCGGAGTCGGCAATGCTGGATCTACCCGCCAAAAAGAGTGGCGGAGCAGTAATGCTAAATTCACCCGCCAAGAAGAGTGGCGGAGCAGTAATGCTAAATTCACCCGCCAAGAAGAGTGGCNNCAAAACGGCTCTCGGAATACAACTGCCGAAGATCAAGGCCGGTTATACCGTTGCTTTTGGGACTCTTGATGCCGAAAGCCTTGCAGTAAAAGTCCAGACTGTATTTCCGTGAAGCTCCGAAAAATGTAAGCTGATCCATCAAATCACAATGCTCTTTGCTCTGGTACCGGTAGGGAACAAGATTGCGCGAGGCACACATCCCGAGAATCGCGGAACGAATCATGATGAACGGACAGTCAAACGAGCGTCCGTTGAACGTCACAAACTGCCTGTAGTGCTCCACCGATTTCCAGAACCCCTCCAATATCTGTCGCTCGTCTGCAGGAATGAATTCCACCATCTTGTCGTCATCAAACCGCCGCTG
>PMNP01000243.1:3247-3430 GCA_003161755.1 Ignavibacteriota bacterium
CATGGTCATTGGACTGCTCCGGTTCTGAGGGGAAGAGTGTTTTGAGGGCGGACTGGATGGTATCCCACGCAAACCCGCGGCGCCCGAGAAACGAGGCCGTGCGGTTGCGAAGTTTGTACGCTGAGTCGGATTTCCTGAGAGCCTTTGCCTTGCGAACGAATTCGCGGGCAAGCTGAAGTGCGG
>PMNP01000302.1 GCA_003161755.1 Ignavibacteriota bacterium
AGGGCCTTGGCGCTCTGTTCGCCCAGCACCCACCGGATCGCGTCGGGCAGCGTGGTCTTGCCACAGCCGTTCGGCCCGACGATCGCAGAAATCCCACTGTCGAAAACAAGATTCACCTTTTGGGCGAACGACTTGAATCCGATAACCTCCAGCTTCGAGAGATACATGATTCCCCGCCCCGGCCTCTATAAGGAATGTGTGACAACGTGGTACATGAAACGTATATACTCAGGCGCCGAGAGGAATGCGTCGTAATAGAGGTACAACGCTACGCCAACGAGAAGAAAAGCGACAATTCCGCTCGCATACATTTTCAGAGGATACACGTCGAACACAATCGACAAGCCCTTCAGCATCCGCAGCACAACCCAGATGTGGACGACAAGGACGATGATAAGCGCCGGCAGGATATAGACCTGACTTTCCATCAATCGGTAAACAATCATCCCGATGGGGATGAAGGTGAGGAACGGGGAGGCCGACCAAAACGCGACCGTGATTGCATGGAACAGATAGATCTGTTGACGAAAAAACACTTTGACGAGATAAATGACTATGCCGAGAACGATCAACCCCACAAACACTGCTCCGGCAATAAACCCGATACATGCGAGGGGGTGCCATATGACACGGACAACCGAACCTTTCAGCGTATCCGAGACCAGAATAAACGTGAGGAGATTATCAACAAACCAGCTGTCACGATAATGGTACATGATGCTGGAAAGCACCAGAGCAACTCCCGACGACGTTCCGATGCCGATGAGAATTGTATGCCATAGCGAAACCATATGCTGGTCCCGGACATCGGAAAAGAAATTGTACGAACTGAAGATGGACCGGTTCAGGCTTTCACGAAATCTCCGGCTGGCGTTGAAGAGATAGGCAATGCCGACAAGCGCCGCAAAACCGACGAGGACAAAGATGATTGGTGCTTTGCTGCTGTAGGTTCCGATCGGAAGGGCGCTGAATTTTTCCCCGTGGAACACGGCCCTCGCTGCATCGAACGCGAGCCTTTTTTCTCTGTCGCCGCTCACCAGGCCCGTGCTGTACAACCAGGGATCATCGGAATGCACGGTGAGCGATGGCCGTGCGCCCGTCCAGTCATTATACGAACAAAGTACTCCGCCGCTATACCCCAGCGTGCGCGCAACTTCAAAACCCTGCAGGTAGAATCGCGCCTGGCCTTCCTGTGAATACGGATTGCTGTATCCGGTGCGATTCTGTTGCTGCACCTGGGTTCCAAAGCACACCACGATTCTTGGCTGTCCTTCGTGGGAAGAGCGCCAAGCCTCGAGCTCGGCCTTGAAATCTCTCATATCCTGGGCCGTGGCAGTCAGAGCGGCGATGTCCATCATCTTCGTACATACATCGCCTGAGATACAACGCGAGGCAAGATACAAAGGACGCGNNCCAGCCGTTCAATGGCTCGCCGCGTTGCTTCTTTCGAGACATCCAGTCCATCTCCCAAACCCCACGCAAGGATTGCGGGATGGTTTTGATCCCTCGAGAGAATCTCCCCAAGCATCGATTCGGCCTGGCCGAGGAACTGTTCGTCTTCAAGGAATTCCGGAGGAACCTGCACGAGCGGAATTTCCTCAAGCACCAAGAGCCCATACCGATCACAGAGATCGATCATGAAGGGATGCGGAGGGTGGTGGATGAACCGCACCAGGTTCGCCCCGAGCATCTTGATCTGGGCGATATCCTTCTCCATCTGCTCGTAGGTCAGCGCATTGCCGAATGCCGGATGATCTTCATTCCAAATCACCCCCTGGAGGGTGAGTTCCTTGCCATTCAGAAGAATTCTCCCTTTGGTCGTTTTGATATCACGGATACCAGCAGTGATATCATATTCATCCACAGTCGTCACTTCCTTGCCAGCCACGCGCGAGAGAATACAGCGAAGGAGATACAAGTCGGGTGAATCCGGACTCCAGAGCTTCGGATGGTCCACGACAAAATCCACCGCACCTTCGGATTCTGCTGCGCCGAACATCCGCAAGGGAGACCGACCGACCGAGATCCCAGAAATCTTGTCGTAGGCTTCAACCGAAAAACCGAGTTGGCCTGATCCTTCACTTTTCAGTTCACCGCGATCGAGGATTACGCGGACGTGAAGATGCGCGGCAGTAGCGTTCTCGTCATAATTTGTTTGAAGTATGGCATTCCGAATAAATACCTGAGGCGTCCCAAGGAGGTAGATGTCGCGATAAATTCCGCCATAATTCCGCTCGCCCCAAGGGAGGGGACGAAGCGGCAATGTCCGGCGATAATCGAGCTGATTGCTCACAACGATACGAATGACGTTATCCTGGAACGGCTGAATGGAATTCGCCGGCACAGACTGAACAATGGACGAGTACCCACCGGAATGATTCGTAATGAAATGCTTGTTGACGGTAATCTCAGCATTCTGGCTTATGCCAAGGGCCATAATTTGAAATCTATAGCCTGAGACTACATTGGCGGGAACCACGAACGCACGTTGATATGCGACTTTTCCAATAAAGTCGAAGGCAGAGGGAACGTTGACTGTCCCGGACGGGCCGCCTTCTATGGAATAAGCCCACGACCCGCCCAGATCAATCCTCACACGGGTGGGCGATTCGCCGGGCAAGGTGCCGGGCGTCGCGCTCGTACGTGTGCCGGTGCTCTCATAGAACCTGAATTCACCGGAAGAAGCGCTGGATGGGCCTGCAAGTGAGAGGAGAAGGGNNAGTGTCGTTCCTGCCAAGTCGTGACCGCAAGCCGAAGGAAATTAAGGGATCATTTCCCAAATATAATCACAAAACATCCGGAATGCAATGAGAATCAGGCAGGATCGACCGCAACTTACAAAGATGAAAACGCCCGGCCATTCAATAAATTGGCCGAGCGTTTGTTCATTAGTTACTTGAAAAACAATAACTTATGGCATCAAGCCCCTGTCGCCTGAATGATTCCGCCAAAGGAATCCGCCTTGAGACAAGCACCGCCAACAAGCGCACCATCAATGTCATTTTGGCGCATAAGCTCGGCCGCATTGTNNCCGCAGGAATTCCCGCAAGAGATTCCTTGACCTGTGTGCTAATCACATTTTTTGTGACGCCGTCTTCTCGCTCCTTTAATGTCTCACCGACACAGACAATGGGAAGAAGTCCGTTCGCCAAAGCCTTCTTTGCCTTTGCATTGACTTTCGCATTGGTTTCGCCATAGTACTGGCGCCGCTCAGAGTGACCGAGGATCACATACTCACACCCCGCAGATTTCAACATCTTCCAGGAAATCTCACCGGTGTAGGCACCCTCGTCCTGGTCTGCCATGTTCTGCGCGCCGAGATGGACGGATGATCCCTTCAGAGCTTTTGCAGCAAGCGCAAGCGAAGTAAACGGCGGGCAGATCACCACCCCTACTCCCTTCGGCGCGTTCTTTGTTTGTGCAATGATTCCGTTGATTAGTTCTTCCGACTCGGGAAGATTTTTGAACATCTTCCAATTACCGGCAATCAGTTTCGTTCTCATGGATTGTCTTTACTCCGCAGTGGATATTCAGGCGCCAGCGCGCCGTTCTTGGGTGGTACGTAATTGAGATGACACGGTTATTCGATCAGCCATCGGGTGTGCNNGTGTGAAAAGATCTGCCTCACAAACGGATGCGGGACCGTCAAGACGGGCCGGCTCGATTGCCGCACTACTTCGGCGCTCGTATTGCCGATATAGACGCGGCGGATTCCTTTGCGGCCATACAGCGACATGACAATCAGGTCGACATCGCGATCTTCTGCAAACCTGATGATGGAATTACTTGGGTCCACGTCCCGGTCGAACAACCATTCGACGCTGACTTCATCCGCCATCGGATGGAATTCCCTGAGGTCTGGCAGCCGTTGCCGCAGCTCGCTTTCCAATTCAGGTTTATCCAATTCCGACACATACTGGATGTACAACGTAGCCTTGTACCGCCGCGCGATGGAAAGCGCATAGGACAGGGCGATGTTGCCGGATAGTGAAAGGTCTGTCGGGCAGAGAATGGACGCGGGATGCCCTTNNTGTCGGCCCTTGTCGGACGCTAAGCACCGGTTGATGGGCGAGTCTGACAACGCGCTCGGCAGTGCTTCCGATCAAATGTTCGGAAAGTCCCGTCCAACCATGCACTGCGAGCACAATCAGGTCCCACGCATCCCTTTCGCTCTCCTCCGCAATCACCATATAGGCCCGTCCGGATGCCACGCGAGTTTGAACGTTTATCGAATGTCCGGCAGCGCGTTTGCGCAACAACGCAAACTGGTCCTCAAAGAACTGTTCTTTTCCCGCCTGAGCATCGCCGCGCGGTGGGCCGCCAGCATTCAGCGCACATCGAGGGGAGACGATCTCCTCATCCACATGAAGCAGAGTCAATTCCGCATTGAACCGCTCTCCCAGCAAGATCGCATGATCAAATGCATCTGCCGCAGAGGGGGAAAAATCCGTAGGGACAAGTATTCGTCTGACTTCGTACACGCTGCTGTCTCAATGAGAATGTTGAACAACAATACTCCCAATGACTCTTGGAGGATCAACGTCAGTCACAGGGTCTTCGTGAAATGCGCCACCCGGCGATTCCCGATCGCAACATTAATTCCTGCTCTGGCCCAGTTTACGCTTCAGAATTTCATTGATCAGTTTAGGATTCCCCTTCCCCTTCATTTTCCGCATGGTTTCACCAACAAAGAACCCGAAGACCCGATCATTTCCAGCCGCGAACTGTTGCACTTGTGCCGCATTCGATGCGAGGATTGCATCGACCGCTTCCTCTATCGCGCCCGTATCGGAGACCTGCATCAGCCCTTGTTTGGAAACAATCTCACGCGGATCGTCCCCCGATGATTGCATCAGTTCAAAGACCTGTTTTGCGATCGTCCCGCTGATCGTCCCAGCCTGAATCATGCTGATCAGCCGGGCCAGTAGCTCAGGCGGCACTGTGAACTTCTCAATGGAGATCTTCCGTTCGCCAATCACGCGCAGAACTTCCGTCATCCCCCAATTGCTGGCACTCTTGGCATTTTCCTTGAGAGGTTTTGTTTCCAGCGAACCGAGCGTTCTCACTACGCTCTCAAAATAGTCAGCCACCGGTTTCTCATCTGTCAGGAGATCGGCGTCGTACGCTGGCAATCCGAGCTCGCCGACAAATCGATTACGCCGCAATTCGGGGAGTTCGGGCAGGGATTCCCGCAGCCGTTCAATCCATGGGTTATCGACTTGCACAGGGACGAGATCTGGATCGGGGAAGTAGCGGTAGTCGTGCGCGTCTTC
>PMNP01000288.1:0-3005 GCA_003161755.1 Ignavibacteriota bacterium
TAGCCATGGGAGGAGGGGAGTGTGCGGCATTTGTAAGTGAGTTGCTCAATCCAGAATCCTCCCTCCAAAGCTGAGAATGCCTACGACTCCTCAAAGTCTTCACTTTCCCCAAGTCTCATCGTCTCAGAGTCTCCAAGTCTCCGATCTTTCTACTTACTACATACTTCATACTCCCTACTCCTTGCTCAACCCCAGCTTCCGTCTNNATTATCCGTAGAAACCCCTGCAACCCAAAGCCCTTCGAACAGGTTAAGTAAAGAGAGGTTTCTTGACATTCGGGGATTGTTTGATTACCATTTTGCGCCGTCCTTCAAGGGCACATCTGACAACATGACAGTGTTATATTTGCAGGGTCATTTCCAAAGGCAACATTTCTCATGCAGCCAAGCTGAAAGGAGCCAGGTGAACAACAGCCTATGAACCACTCTACCATACGCCGTAGCCTGACGATTGCAGTCAACATGATGGTGTTCCTATGCCTCTTCTTCGAAAGCTCCTTCGGTGGTATTCAACCCCGAACTGGTCGGCACTCGGGTGATCCGCGCGACAAGATGATCCCGGGTGTGGTGATTGTAAAACTCCGCTCCGCAGCCGGGCTCGGTAAAGTAGCGGCTCCGGAAGCGCTCTCTGTTGCGCATTTGCNNGATCGCATGTACTCTGTGTCGATAAGCCCCCTGGATGACCCGCGCACGGCGGCGCTTCGGTTCGAAGAACTCAAGGAAGTGGAATACGCCGTACCAAAGTACGCCCATACGCTTCTCGATGTGCCCAATGATTCTCTCTTCACTTTGCGTCAGGCTGCGTATTTTGCGCAAATGCATGTCACCGACGCGTGGACTGTTGTTAAGGGCGACAGCGTGATCGTGGCGGATGTGGACGGCGGAACGTATTGGAGGCATCCAGACATTACACCAAATCTCTGGATCAACAAACCGGAAGACGCCAATGCGGATGGTCAGTTTGAGCCGACACCATACCCGGGAGGCGATGACAATAGCATAGACGATGATGGCGATGGGTTTGTTGATGATGTGATTGGATGGAATTTCGCGAATTCTTCGAACGACCCTCAGGGTCTTGCTGCCACTCCGGGAAGTGCGGCCCACGGGACCGCCACGGCAAGCATGGTCGGCGCAGCAACGAACAATACCATCGGCATGGCGGGGACAGCGTGGAATTGCCGACTGATGGTCATCAACGCTTCATCCCCTACGGTTGATGAACAAATCGATTTCGGTTTTGAAGGAATTGCTTTCGCGGCGGCGCATGGAGCGAAGGTGATTAACTGCAGCTGGGGCCGGACCGGCAGTTTTTCTCCGTTTGAACAGGATGTCGTTACCGCTGCTTCCAATGCGGGTGCACTCGTTGTCGTTGCAGCAGGGAACGGGCCGGGGAACAATGACGCGATTCCGAACTATCCTGCAAATTACAGTGGAGCCCTGGCGGTCGGCGCTACCAACAGCGGATCCGACACGAAGGCGTCATTCTCCAATTACGGTGTTTCAGTGCCGGTCTTTGCACCCGGAGTGAATATCTGGGGTGCGCTGACGAACGGAAAATACAGCGGGTCAAATCAGGGGACGTCGTTCNNTCAGCCTGCATCCCAGCTGGTCACCATTGCAAGTAGCTGTGCAGATGAGGGTCACCTCCGATCTGATCGACGGGACAAATCCCACCTTCGCGGGACACCTCGGCCATGGACGGCTGAATTTTGCCAACGCCGTCACGGCCGCAGTTCCAGGGCTTGAAATCGTTTCAGTGACTACAACGCCCACCAATGGTCATTCCTACTTCAGTACCGGAGATACGGCAACGGTATCGATCACCATACAAAATGTGCTTCCCCAGGCCGCTCAAAATGCGCAGTTTCAATTGACATCATCCAATGCGAGTGTCGCGGTGCTTGCAGGGACAGCCAACGTTACCACCATTGCTTCGCTGCAGCAAGTGGCGCTTCCCACGCTCCTCATTGTTGCGGATTCGGTGACAAACTTTAAGAACGTTCCACTGACGATTCGTTGGCAGGCGGATGGAGGATATACGGACGCGGCTTCCCTCTCCGTCACGGTCTATTCCGGAGCACCCTCCTGGAATGTGATGAGCACTCCTGCAACAGGAGTCGCTTCGCTGTACACCATCAAAGCCGTGAATACTTCAACGGTTTGGGCCGCCGGTAATACTCCGGCTACTGCCCCCATCGTGGTGCGAACGGCAAACGGAGGGACGAACTGGACCGACGTTACAGGGAACCTTCCAAGTGTTGGACTCTATTGCATCGATGCGGTCGATTCATCGCGGGCGTGGGTTGGCACTGGAGACGGTCGAATCTTTGCCACGGTGAATGGAGGGGCTTCGTGGAGCGTCCAGTCGTACTCGGCAAGGCTGAGCCCTTTCATCGATGGGATCAAGTTCTTTGATNNCGATCCTCCCGGAAGCGGTGATGACCGTTTCATAGTCCTGCTCACAACCAATGGCGGGACGACGTGGAACCATAGCGCAGGAGAGCCGTTAGGCACGACCGGCGCGGCGGGTTTGTCGAATTCCTTCTCGTGGACCGATGCCAGTCACGGCTGGTTTGGCTCGAATGCAAACGCAGCCTGGAGAACCACCGATGGCGGTTCGAGTTGGGCCTCTTCGCCGACAGGTTCCAAGAACAGTATCGGAATCTCCTTCGGCACGCAATTGCAGGGTGTCGTAGCCCACGATGATGGAAGCGTGTCGGTCAGTTCCGACGGCGGTGCAACGTGGACTCCAAAAAATCAACCCGCCAGCCTCCTCACCGGCACGTCATTTGTCCCGGCGAGTACGTCCGTCTGGGCGACAAGCGATGTCATTCCGTACTATTCGACCGATGGCGGCGCCTCTTGGCAGGCCAAATCAACATTTCCCTTCATCGGAGGGATCAACGCAGTCGATGCTGTTGATTCTCTCCATGTCTGGGCGGCAACGTCGTTTGGAGAGATCCTTGCGTTGTTCTCCCTGAACATTAACGGCATCACGGGAAA
>PMNP01000288.1:3011-3199 GCA_003161755.1 Ignavibacteriota bacterium
GCAAGCGGCGTCTACTTCTATCGGATGAGGACGGATGTCTCGACGCAGGTACGGAAAATGATCCTCCTCCGTTGATGAAGCTGTCGGGGATGACGGGCAGCGGGCGCTGTGCAATGTCAAGACGATCATACAACGGGCAGTCCCATGAAGCATCTTCTGATCATCGCGCTCTTTTCGGTCATGACCTT